>CACWIL010000138.1 GCA_902760905.1 uncultured bacterium | reverse complement strand
TTCTGTTATAGCATCGTAACAATCTGAACAAATTGTTTCGTGGCCTGAGTGCTCGCCAAGCTTACGATACTTCCAGCAGCGTTCGCATTTTTCGCCTTCAGCTTTTGTTACCCAAACCGTAATATCGTTTTCGGTATATTCATTCAGTGTGCCTTCAGGTTTTGAATCAGCTACATAAGCTTGAGATACAATAAAGATATCAGCTATATCTTTTTCATTAGCTTTAAGAAGTTCAGCATCAGCTGATTTTACATAAACTGCAACCTCTAGTGAACTTCCGACTTCTTTAGAGGCTCTGAGTGGCTCAATTGCACGGGTAACAACTTCTCTTGTTTTTAAGATTTTTGTAAAATCTTCTTCAAGCTTTTCGTTGTTCCATTTATCATTTACCGCTACCCAACCTGCGAGCAGGATACTTTCCAGTCCGCCCCTTTGTTTAAGAGGAGTGTTCTGCCACATATCTTCTGCCTGGAACGGCATAACAGGAGCAACCATTCTGACTAATGCCTGATATGTTTCATAGAGAACTGTCTGGCAAGCACGACGTGACAATGATTTTTTGCCTGCCGTATAAAGTCTGTCCTTTACAATATCCAGATAGAATGAACTTAAATCTACTGCTGCAAAGTTTTGAAGAGCCTGGAAGTATTTGTAGAACTCATAGTTTTCAAATGCTTCCGTTACTTCTGCAACAACTTAATTCAACTTATGTAAAGCAAATTTATCAATATTTTTAAGTTCATCATACTGAACGTAATCTTTTTCAGGGTCGAAATCAAAGATATTACCGAGTAAAAATCTTGCAGTATTTCTTGTTTTCTTAAAGATTTCAGCAAGCTGTTTTACAATATTATCACCGATTTTGGTATCGTTTCTGTAATCAACTGATGCCGCCCAAAGTCTTAAGATATCAGCACCATAGTTTTTGATGATATCATCAGGTCTGATGTAATTACCCAAAGATTTAGACATTTTTCTGCCGTCTTCACCGAATACAAATCCGTGAGTAAGAACCTGTTTATAAGGTGCAATACCCTGAGTTGCAATTGAAGTCAGAAGTGAAGACTGGAACCAGCCTCTGTGCTGGTCAGAACCTTCCAGATATAAATCTACAGGTGTGTGACCAAGTTCGTCTGCTCTTTTTTCAACAACTGCTCTCCAGGAAATACCTGAATCGAACCATACGTCCATAATATCTTTTTCCTGACGGAAATGAGTTTTACCACACTTAGGACATACAAATCCGTTTGGTAAAAGGTCTTTTGTTTCACGGTTTACCCATGCATCAGAGCCTTCTTTTTCAAAGATTGATGCTACATTTTCAATAGTTTCGTCTGTACAAATTACTTCTCCGCAATCTTCACAGTAGAAAATAGGAATAGGAACACCCCACGCTCTTTGACGGGATATACACCAGTCTGTACGACCTTCAACCATATTTCCGATTCTGCTTTCACCACTTGCCGGAATCCATTTTACTTTATGAATCTCTTCCATTGCTTTATCACGGAATTTATCAACTTTAACAAACCATTGCGGTGTTGCTCTGTAAATTACAGGGTGTTTACATCTCCAGCAGTGCGGATATGAGTGATTTATTTCATTTTGATGAACCAACGCACCACAGTTTTGAAGCATATCAATAACCATATCATTACCTTTGTAATATGGTACACCTACAAGTTCAGGAATATTAACTTCTTCTTTCCAGCAGCCTGACGCATCTAACGGTGAAAATACTTCAATACCGTATTTGCATCCGACTTCATAGTCCTCAAGACCATGACCCGGAGCTGTGTGAACCAAACCAGTACCTGCCTCCAGTGTAACGTGTTCACCTAAAATAATTTTTGATTTTCTGTTAACAAGCGGATGGAAAACTTCCATAAGTTCAAACTCCTGACCGATAGCCGTATCAAGAAGTTTTATTTCATTTTCATCCCAGCCTGCATCTTCAATAAATCTTCCGAGCAAATCCTGAGCAACAACATAAACATCACCCCTGTATTCAAAAAGCTGATAATCATATTTCGGGTTCATTGATATAGCAACGTTTGAAGGAATTGTCCAAGGAGTTGTTGTCCAGATAATTGCATAAATCGGTTTTATATTATCAGGGATTATTCTTAAATTTATTCTTTCAGTCGAATCTTCGTCGAACTTAAATCTGACATAAATGGATTTTGAAGAAACATCAGCGTATTCTACCTCAGCTTCTGCTAAAGCTGTTTCACAACTTGCACACCAGTAAACAGGTTTAAGCCCTTTTTCGATATATCCTTTTTTGTACATTTCACCAAAAACTCTGACTTGTTCAGCCTCGTATTCAGGTTTGATTGTCAAATATGGATTTTCCCAGTTACCCAAAACACCCAATCTTCTGAAAGCAGCTTCCTGACCTTGCAAACTCTTTGCTGCGTATTCTCTGCATTTTGCTCTGAGTTCACCTTCAGTAATTGAGTGACGTCCGCCTTTAATATTTTTTACAACGGCATTTTCTATCGGAAGCCCATGAGCATCATATCCCGGGACATACGGTGCATAAAATCCGTTCATAGATTTATACTTGATTATGATATCTTTTAAAATTTTATTTAATGCAGTTCCAACGTGAATTTTATCGGAGCTCAGATACGGAGGTCCGTCATGTAAAACAAAAGAATTTGTTCTATCTTTGTTTTCATTTATCTTTTGATAAATATTATTTTCTTCCCAGAATTTTTGTGTCTGAGGTTCTTTATTAATAGCATTTGCCCTCATCTCTAACGTAGTCTGAGGCAAGTTTAATGTTTCTTTATACTCCATTTTGGTCTGCTCCATTTGAATTTCCTTCCTTATATTCATCTATATTAGAAACTGTTGCCAGTCTTAAATTCTTATTATTCTTTATAAATTCACTCATTTTATAATAATCAAACTTATTTTCCCATCTTGCAATAACAACTGTTGCAACACAGTTACCTATTAAGTTAACGGTTGTTCTTCCCATGTCTAAAATCTGGTCAATACCAAGAAGAATAGCAACACCCAATATCGGAATACCAAAACTTGTAAGAGTTCCGGCTAAAACAATCAAAGCAACTCTCGGCACACCTGCAATACCTTTGCTTGTGAGCATTAGGGCAAACATTATTACAAGCTGCTGTTCAAAAGTAAGTGCATGACCTACAAGCTGAGTTGAAAAAATTACAGCCATTGCAAGATACAAAGTTGAACCGTCAAGGTTAAAAGTATATCCGGTAGGCATTACAAAACCTACAATAGATTTTGGAACACCAAAATCTTCCATAATTTTCATTGCTTTTGGTAATGCAGCTTCAGAACTTGCAGTTGAAAAAGCAAGAAGTGCAGGTTCCTGTAAAGCCTTAAATAGCGCTCTTGGTGATATATTTACGATTTTACATGCAACAAACAACACAAATAGCACAAATGCTGCAAGCGCAACATATAAAGATAAAATTATTTTTCCGTAATTAAATAATATATTTATTCCGTTAGAACCAACAGTATAAGCAATTGCACCAAAAATACCAATAGGTGCAAAATACATTACATACTCCGTAAATTTAAACATTATTGAGGCAAGAGAGTTCAACACATCAACAACAGGTTTTGCCTTTTCTCCCACTGCACATATTGCGAGCGCAAAGAAAATACAAAATACTACAATTTGCAGCAAATTCCCGTCAGACATTGCCTGAAAAATACTTGTCGGAAACAAACCTAAAATAAGTTCACCAAACGAGTTATGATGAACTGTTGCAGCCGACTGCACAATAGCATTTAAACCGGTATGAGCAGCTGCAATATTTTCCATCCCCTCACCGGGTTTAAAAAGATTAGCAAATCCAAGACCTATAAACAGAGCAATAGTTGTTACGACCTCAAAATATACTATTGTCTTAACTCCCAGTCTGCCAAGACTTTTTACATCACCATGCCCTGCAATACCTACTACAAGCGTTGCAAAAAGAAGGGGTGCAATAATCATCTTAATCATTCTGAGGAAAATTTCTGCCAGTACGTGAAGTCTTACGGCAAAATCAGGGAATAACCACCCTGTTATAATTCCCAAAAACAGAGCCGTAAATATTGCAATTGTAAGTTTCGATTGCTTCAAAATCTTTTCCCTTTTTATTTAATTATATTATAAACATATTAATTTTTACATTTTGCATAAATAAAAGAGAGAGGCGGAACACCTATGTGTTCCGCCTCTCTCTTAATATTTAAAACTAACCTTTTACATTTGATAAAAATTTATTCATTGCACTCTGAGATATCTCAGCAGTATCTTCAATAATAAGACCCGCAACAGTATTTGACGCCTTCTGAAGCCTTACCTGACTTGCCAGATAACTGGCTTTAGTTTCACGTATAGGCGCGGTTCGGCTAATTTGATCAATTACCTGAAACATTGTTCCTGAAAAAGCCATATTGCTGTCCTTGTTGTCTT
>CACWIL010000137.1 GCA_902760905.1 uncultured bacterium | reverse complement strand
TTTTACTTTTTTAAAGTTGAATAAATAATAATGAAAACCCAATCGATACAAATATATACAAGCAAATACAGTTAAGATATTAAATCCTATAAGTCTCAATAATGTATTTGCTGGAATATAAAAATATAAAAGAAGAGCAGGAATATGTGCAAATATTACACCTTCAAAAAGTCTATATGCATTCCAAAAAGTAATATTATACTCTCTTATTTTGTAATTTCCCTTTAGAAATAGAGATATTAAACCGGTTATAGTAATTAAACATACGGATAGTGTTGTGAACTTTAACGATAAATTAAAGTAATCACACCATAATGTAGTTGATGTGCTTAATATAATCAAATCAAAAAGAAACATTATCCAAGTAGATTTAGATAAACTTTTAATCATTCTTACAGCTCCAATCCTTCTTTAAATCTCGCACTCATTGGCTCTTTTATATCTATGAAATCCATTGCTTGTTCTGCGGTATTTTGATTGAAATACCATTGCAGAAAGAATAAATCGTGATATTTTTGAAAGTGATGATATCCAAAAGTCCTTCTCCAAGACTCAACAGAAGTGTTATAAATGTTTAATTCGGCACAAACATCCTTAAAATTAACGTAATAGTAGTACCTAGATGCTTTATCTTTATTTCTTCTCGTAAATACCAAATCGCTCGGCTCTTTGTCTTTGGTAACGATGTTTATAAGCTCTATCATTTCTTCAGAAAGTAAAAATGTTATGCCTTTAGCAATGGGAATATATTTTTTCCCTTTTATCTGAGAAACTTTCATTTCGTAGAGCGTAGTCATTTTGAGTCCCGTATTAATTACTAATAAGAACATCAAAAGGTCTAAGTATAGTCCTTTTTCTCTATACTTGTTTTTTATGCGTTCTACATCCTCCAAATTTTTTATTGGTAGTGTAGCTTTCATATTATGTTTTATCTCCGAATTTTGATACATCACAGATGAGAAGATTCTTGCAACAATATAAGGAAACTGTTGTATATAAACAAAAATCAACCTCAAAATTATATTAACATAAACATTTTCGGGATGGTAGTTTTTTGTAAAAAAATGTTGTGTTCTTTCTCTTTTTATTAAAAATCGATTTGTAAAGCTCCCAATTTATAAGACTTTTAGCGTCTTGCAACAGTTTCCTTATATTGTTGTCTTCTTTAAATGTTGTGTTCCTCTCTCTATTACTTCATTTCAGACTATAAAACAAATTGTGTATAACTCTCTTCAATTTGTTCTTGTTCTATTCCGATATATCGTAATGTAATTTCCGGACTGTAATGATTAAAAATCTTCTGAAGCATAGCTATATCTTTAAATTTCTTATAATGATGATAGCCAAAAGTTTTTCTCATTGTGTGAGTTCCTGCTTTAGCTTCTATTTTTGCAATTTTGCATGCATTATTTATAATCCTGTATGCAGCGGTGCGTTCCATTCGATTTTTAAAAATAGTAGTAAATAGTGGCTCGCTATCTTTTCGTCCTTTCGTAAATGTGTCAAGCATTGGTTTTAATTTTGAATTAATCGGAAATTTTTTAGGTTTACCGGTCTTTTGTTCAATGATTTGAATAAAAGACTTACCTTTAACATCACCTACGTTCAAATTAAGAATATCAGATATTCTTAATCCACATCAATTTTTCTGACTTCTGCTAAGTTTCTAATTGGTTCTACTGTTGTCATTTCTTAACTCCTTTCTTATTGTAACAGGAAAATATATTAAAAAAAACACTTTTTTTAAAAATTTTTACCTGTTTATGACTAACAGTTTTAAAATTACTTAAAAAATTTGTTCATTTCTGCTAGTATTCTTTATTAGATGTTTTTCAACATTGTCTAATATTTCCGCATAATCATCATCGGTTAGTTTTAGATAAGGTCTTGCAGGAATTGTCACTTTTTTATTTCTGCCGGCTTGACCTCCGAGTTGGTGAATGGCAGCATATTTTAAGTTGCTTCCGATAATGGCTGAATCATCGTCATAATATGTAGTTATTGATGATGCAAGCTGTCCGCTGACTTGTAAAATTTGTCCGGGCCAATTTCCTGTTTCTTTTCTTAAATCTTTTGTGACTTGTGATAACTCTGTCCACTTGTCAGGTCTGCCCTCTTCTGCGAAATTATCTTCAGTTGAATCGGCAAAAACTCCGGCAATATTTTTCATTAATGGTCGGAGGTTTTCGCCACGTTTTGCAAGTTCGAGGATTTTATCTATGACTTCTTGCTTATCAAATTTTATTTCAATCGGCTCTTCGCTCATGCAGTTCCTTTATCGGATAATTAGCAATCAAGAGTTCTTTAAACATTTTGTTGCGTTTAGTTCCCTCTCTATTGTTGATTCCGTTTAATCGTTCGACTTCTATCATTTCAAAACCTTTGTATAGTTCACGAATTTTGGGAGAATCATCATAAGAGAGTAAAAATCTGCCTTTGATTTTGCCAAGCACGTTTCTTAATCTTTCGTGTTCAAAGTCTTTTGTTGATGTAACTTCGTATCCGCAGCCTTTTGAGTACGGAGGATCACAATAGAAAAATGCTCCCTCGTGGTCATATTGAGTAATAAGTTTTTCAAAGTCACGATTTTCAATAAGCACTTTATCAAGTCGCTCATGTATTGCAGTTATTTTAAGAGGGACATTCTTTTGAGATTTGCTTGCACCTCCCGATGTTTTCTTTACTGTTCCAAATGTGTCTCCACGCCCACCGAATGAACGTGTGATTAAATAATAGAATTGGACAGCTTTTTGAATATCAGTTACGGGGGTTGCATTTAAGAATTGGAAGAACATCTCACGAGAGCCAAGCAGGAGGCTGTATTCTTCAATAAATGCATTAGGATGGTATTTTACTATACGGAAGAGATTTACAAGTCTGCTGTCTAAATCATTATAGACTTCCAAATCTGCCCATTGGTCTTTGTAAAACAGCACCCAACCGCCACCTCCGAATGGTTCAATATATGAAACTATATCTTCCGGAATAAGCGGTGCAATTGTTTTTCTTAAGAGTCTTTTACCACCGACCCAATTTATCAAACATTTTTTATCAATTGTCATAATTTAAACTCCTTTTAAATAGTAATTAAATGCTGTTTAATCTTTTGCAGGATTATTTGACCACCCGACATCAGGTGCGATTTTATGCCCTGTCATTGGGTCGGTGTAAACTGTAACCGGCTTATATTCACCCGATTTTTTAGAAACAAGTGCCATTTCTTCCGAGAGTGTTCCGTCTGATGAACCGATTTTTATCTTTTTAGCTTTGACTTTGTAATCGGATAAAGCACGAACTCTGCACCTACAGTTCCATCCGTTCGGTGGGTAAAAACTGCTCCAAAACGGATCATCATATCTAAAAACAAGCTCATTAAGTTCTGCGTGTTCGGGGCGTGTTGATGAGTCCATAACTGCAACGTATTGCCAATATGGTCGGTCTTCTGCATTATCAAGTTGAGTTTCATATCTGCCGGCTTGATATGATGTTTGCATATTTACTCGGTAGATAGTTTTCAATCTATACATTGAGCCGAGTTGAACTTTCTCTGCGTTGCCTTTAGAATCAACAACAAATTGCTCTCCCCACCAACCTTTCTTTTGAAGAATTGGTTTCAGCTCCTTTTGAAACTCGTGAAAGGTTTTCCCCTCCACGAGTGCTTTATCTAAGGAGGAGCGTATGTCTTTTAAAATATCTTCTCGTGCAACTTTTGCGACTGTGAATGCTTTTTTATGTGCGTTCTGCCATACTTCGTACCAATCCCAAGAAAGTTTGTTTTTCTTGCTTGTGAAGTATTTAATTGCAAGAGCAGGGGGTAATTTGAATAGTCCTTTTAGTTCCATCGGTTTATTTTAAATCCTTTATTGCTTCCGCAAGTCTTTTGGCAACAGCTTCAACGACATTTACTGTGACGGCATTTCCTGCCATTTTGTATAAGTGAGTGTCAGCCAGTCCTAATTTACGAGCCGTATAGTACATATCATCAGGGAAACCCTGAAGCCGAAAACATTCAAGAGGAGTTAATCTTCTAATTCGGCTGTTGTCTATCGTTCCCATACTGCAAGAAGTATCGAGTGTTTGAGAACAGCCATGTCCGACTCTTCCTCTTCTTTTTTTAGAAAGCGGATATGCCAAACTTATTCCGTCTCCGATGTTTGCTTCATCGTATCCTTTTTTAGTTCCGTTTTTTACATAATAAAGTCCGGCTTTGCCACCCTGACCTCCTCCGTTTGCAGTTAGACATGAGCCGATTCCTGTAGAGTCGTAGATTCGATTCCCCTGTGAATAACCTTTTGTTTCGGGCAGTTGTTTTAAGAGTGGCTGTCGGCACAAATCGGATTGAGTTCTTATTGTTCCGACTTCTGATTTTTCTTCATCGACCCATTTTTCTTTACTGTTTTTCCAATAGACGATGTTTTGTTTTTCGCAAGTGCGAGTATTCGTTGAACTTGGGTCTGTGATAGGAAATATTTTTCCGGTACATTCGTTTCCAAGACATCCAACAATGTAGATGCGTTCCCTATTTTGAGGAACTGAGAAGAACTTAGAATTAAGTAGCTGCCATTGAGTTTTATACCCAATGTCGGAGAGAATTTTAAGTATGGTTTGGAGAGTTTTTCCGGATTCATGATTAAGTAGGCCTTTGACATTTTCGAGAATAAAATATCGGGGTCGTTTGTCTTTGAGAATCCTAGCGACTTCAAAAAACATTGTGCCTCTTGTGTCTTCAAATCCACGTCTTTTTCCTGCAATTGAAAAAGACTGGCAAGGAAATCCGGCACAGAGAATGTCGAAGTCGGGTAATTCTTGGGTGTTGATTGATTGGACATCTTCAAAAAATAACTCCTTATCGTTTTTAAAATATGCTTTGTATAGCATATTTGCGTATTTATCGTTATCGCAGAAACCAATGCTTTTAAATCCTGCACGTTCAAGTCCTATTTTAAATCCTCCAATACCTGAAAAGAGGTCAAAGAAAGTGAGTTGTTTATTCATGATTTAACCTCTCTTCAGCGAACTTTATATATTCGGGATTTAATTCAATTCCGAGCCATTTTCGGTTCAATTTTTCTGCGACTGCTGCTGTAGTTCCGCTCCCGATAAACGGGTCGAGAACGACACCATTTTCGGGACATCCTGCTTTGATTGGAACTTCTATTAATTTTTCGGGGTAGGTTGCAATATGTCCGCATTTACTGCTGCTTCCGACACCAATGTGCCAAACTGCTCTCATATTGCGACCTTTTAATTCGTTATTAAGTAATTTTTGATGAAATAAAAACTGCTTTCTTTTTCCCAAGCCTTGAAAATATTTCGCTTTGGTTTCGGTCATATCATCAAATTTTCGTTTATATGTCAGCGGATTAAACGGCTCAAATTGTTGTTCAAAATAATATTTTTTGTTTTTTGAAAAGAAAAAAACGTATTCAAAATCACAAGTAAAACGGTCTTTTACACTTGCAGGAACTGCGTTTGGTTTATGCCATATAATTACGTTACGAACTGTCCAACCACGATTCTGCATCTCAATAGCGAATCTGAACGGAATCAGCAATAGTGATTTATCGTATTTGCCACGAGCGTGTCCGACTTTTTGCAGATGGTCGACATCTTTTAGAAAAGATGTTTTCCCTTTGGTTTTTACTGCATAGGAACAATTAAGGGAACTGCCTCCGTAGGTGTCCCCCATATTTACAAAGCACGTTCCGTCATCTTTTAAAACTCTTTTTACTTCATCAAATATGTCACATAAATGATTAATGTATAAATTAAAATCCGGCTCCGCTCCGAGTTCGCCTGTCCATCCATCGTTCCAAAGGACAGGATTTGTTTTGTAATCTCTTAAATTCCAATATGGAGGCGAGGTTACACAAGTGTTTATAGAACATTCGGGCAGAGTTTTAAGAACATCGAGGGCGTGTCCTTTTAGGATTTTATTCAAGTCCATCAGACCTCCCCTGAAGTTCTGCTAAAAATAATGCTTTTTGGATTGATTCTTCAAACTTTTTACTGTGCAGATTTTTATCTGATAAGATTTCGTATGCATCCTCATAGTTCTCACACGATTCAAGTAAAGAAATAAGTGGAGACAGCATTTTTTGTGCTT
>CACWIL010000136.1 GCA_902760905.1 uncultured bacterium | reverse complement strand
TTGAGAAAACAAAAGATAAAACAAGAAAAGAAAGAATTACAGAACTATGTAAAATTGAGGGCTGCTGGTGTAAAGGAGTAAATAGCAAGGTTAATAAAAGAATTTCTCCTTTAACTTTAGAAAATGCTTCAACTGCTTACCCTATACCGTTTTCAAGTTCTGTTCATGACAGAGCAATCGTTGAAATAAGACGCGGCTGCGGAAGAATGTGCCGGTTTTGTCAGCCTGGGCACGTTACACTTCCGATAAGAGAACGTGAAGCCGAAGATATAATCAAAATCACAAAAGATTTAATAAAAAACACCGGATATGATGAATATTCTCTTCTTTCATTATCTTCAAATGATTACAAAAATATAAACGAAGTTATAAAAGAGTTATCTGTTGATTTTAACAAACGTAAAATAAATGTATCACTCCCGAGCCAGCGTATTGACGGATTTAATCTGGAACTTGCAAACCTTATGCAGTCAGTAAGAAAATCAGGAATGACACTTGCACCTGAAGCAGGAAGTCAACGCTTACGCAACGTAATTAAGAAAAACATCTCGGAAGAACAAATTCTTGATGCAGTTTTAACCCTATACAAAAACGGCTGGGGAAAAGTTAAGTTCTATTTTATAGCAGGTCTGCCGACTGAAACGTTACAAGATATGGACGAAATGGCAGAGCTTTTGGGTAAAATAAAATACAAAGCCAAAGGAATAAAACAAGAACTCGGCTTAAACTACGGTTTAGAGCTAACCTGTACGGTTTCAATCTTTGTGCCAAAACCGTTTACACCGTTCCAGTGGTGCGGACAAACGGATTTAAGCGTTGTTTCTGAGCATATTAACTACCTGAGAGAAAAAACAAAACACATAAAAGGGCTTAAAATCAATTATCACGAAAGCGCAGTGTCGCAAATAGAAGCAGTATTAACAAGAGGTGACGCTTCACTTTGTAATTACATTTACGCGCTTTACAAAAAAGGATGTTACCTTGATGCGTGGGGCGAACATTTTGATAAAGATATCTGGAGTCAAACAGCAGAAGAATGCGGTTTCACACTCTCAGAATTTGCACAGAAAGAATACGACTTAGCAGACATTTTACCCTGGGATTTTGTTAATGTAGGACTTTCTAAAGAATGGCTCCAAAATGAATACAAACTCGCAATGGAACAAAAAGAAACACCCCTCACCCCTAACCCCTCTCCCACAAGGGGCGAGGGGAAAATAACTCCATTAAATTTCCAAAAAACATGCGAACATAATTGTGTAAACTGTGGAGTCTGCTCAAGTCTTAAAACGCACAAAGTTCTTGCGCGTCCCTATAAAGCCTCGGAAGAAGCACAGCACGTACTTGATATAAAGCCTGTTGATCCGACAAGAGCCAATGTAGATATGAGCATTCCTGTTTACCGTTACCGATTAAAAATAACTAAAAAAGGCTTATTAAAGTATTTTTCACATCTGGACTGGCAAAATACTTTCCATAAATGTCTTGCCAGGACAGGGCTAAATATTGTTTACACACTCGGATTTAATCCGACAATGAAAGTTTCAATGGGTATTGCACTCCCTCTGTTTGCCGAAAGTGAAGGAGAGCTTGTTGATATCGAGGTTTATGACAATATTACTGAACAGGATTTAATGGATTTAATCAACTCAAAGCTTCCGGAGGGAGCAAAAGTTTTAGACATTAAGCAGGTTGAAAGATACGCAACGTCAGTTGATATCGCAGCACAATGGGCAGAATACAAAATCACGCCATATATTAAGAATACCCCACTTCCTCAGGGAACTAGGGAACATCAAACACCTCTTTACAATTTTGAAAAATTTATGTATGATGTAAACAGAGTTTTATCTTCGGATAGCATTTTTATCACGAAGAAAAACAAAAAAGGTTTAGAAAAAACAACAGATTTTAAAAAATCTATCGGAAGTTATAGATTTGACGAAAACAGTCTGTTCATATACCTTAAAACAGGTCAAGGATCAGACATTCCTGCACTTCGTGCAGATGATTTGATGAAACTCGTAAACCCTGAACAAATATTTGAAATAACGAGAGTTCGTTTCCTTGACGAAAAACTAAACGAAATGTAGGCCGAATAATTAAAATCCGGCAAGAGAAAAGGATTAAGAAGCGATGAAAGACACGATAGCAAACAAAATTGTTATAGCCGAGCGTGATAATATTGCTGCGGTTATTGAAAACGGAAAAGTAGCAGAGTTTTTTGTGCACAGAGGAGATATTATTTTAGGTGATGTTTACCTCTGCCAGGTTGAAAATATTTTACCATCTATTGAAGCAGCATTCGTAAATGTAGGCTCTGATAAAATGGGCTTCCTTCACGCACAGGACGTAGGCGGGAAAGGAGCACTGCAGGATAAGCTCAAACCGAAACAGAAACTTGTTGTTCAGGTTGTAAAAGAACCTGTAGGACATAAAGGTCCACGTGTTACAACAGAAATATCACTCCCGGGAAGATTTTTGGTGCTTATGCCGAACGAAGCAGGCATCAACGTAAGTAAGAAAATCACTTCTTCTAAAGAAAGAGCAAGACTTAAATCTCTTGTAAATCTTCTTAAACCGGTAGGAGTTGGTATTATTGTAAGAACAGAAGCTGAAGGTCAAACAGAAGCTGATATCCAGGAAGATTTGGAAATCCTTTTGGAAAAATGGAACAATATTGTCACTTCTGCAGAAAGTATGGAACCTCCAAGTCTGTTATATCGTGACCAGGATTTGTTATACAGAGTTATTCGTGAAGCTTGTAATGAAGAGACTCAGGAAATTATTGTTGATACCGGTTTTGCTCTAAACAGAGTTCAGAATCTGCTTCAGAACTGGCACATGAATAAAAATATCAATGTAACTTTATACAAAGGCTCCGAACCGCTTTTAGTTGCGATGGATATTCATAAAGAAATAAAAGCCGCACTTCAGATGAAAGTAAATCTTCCGTCAGGCGGATATTTGTTTATTCAGACAACTGAAGCTCTTACCGTAATTGACGTTAACAGCGGTAAGTTTACAAACTCTGCAACTCAGGACGAAACAATACTTAAAACAAATATTGAAGCAGTACACGAAATTGCACGTCAGTTAAGACTTCGCAATATCGGCGGTATGATTATCATTGACTTTATTGATATGACAAACCGTATTGATAAGTTAACAATGATGGAAGAACTTGAGCTTGCAATGGAAGCGGATAAAGCTAAACCGCAGGTTGGTCAGCTTTCTGATTTAGGTCTTGTAGAAATGACTCGTCACAGACAAGGTCAGGCAATAAGTGAAATCTTCGCAAAACGCTGTCCGCATTGTCAGGGTAACGGCTACATAATGGAAGACCTTAAATTTGCATCAGCAACTTCTGAAGGCGAATACAGAGCTAAAGCAGCAAAAATTAAACTTCCTATGAATGACAGAAAGAAATTTTCTAATAACAAGTTTAATAACAAAGACAATAAACAACAACAAGAAGAAATAAAAGAAACGCCGCAAATTCTGGAACCACAGATTGAACAGACAGAAAGTCCTGCTATAACTGCACAGGCTGAAGTTCAGGAAATCAAAACCGAACAGCAGGAAAAAGCTAAAAAAGGAAGAGCTAAAGGGCGCAGAAAAGTAAAAGAAGCTGATGTAAAGACAGAAGAACTTGCAACAACTGTTTTAAATAGCGAAGCTGAAATTGCTCCTGTTATTGACAAAAAGACGGTTAATAAAAATAAAAGAAACAAACAGGAAGAAACAGAACAAGCCCCAGCTGAAGTAACTACTGTTGCAGAAACCCCGGAACAAAACGAAGAAAAAAAATCTGCTCCAAAGCGTTCACGCAGACCTAACAGGGGTACAAACAAAGGCAAACGCAACAACAAAACTAAAGAAGAATCTGAAGGATAATTAATCCAAATGAATAAGTTTTTTGCAATAATAATAATGTGTTCACTTTCACTTCCTGTCTTCGCTATAGAAGTACAGGAAGCTGAAACAACACTTTTGAACTCAAACAATCAGGAAATTGTAACAACCGGAGAAGTTGGAGAACTAACCCCAAACACAGAGGATATAAGCACAACCGTTCCGGAAACAATTCCATCACCGTATAAAGAACCTGTCAGTAAGAAAAAACTTGCAATGAAGTTTTTAATTGCAATGCTCTGTGTTGCCGGAACATCATTATTTTTGTATATAACTCTGAGCATATACAACAAGTTTCGTGATACTCTGTCACAAAATGAAGTCATTGTTCCGGAAGGCGAAAAACCGCTTGATTCACCAACTGATTTAACGGAAGCTGTAAAAACTTTTGTTGAAAAGACACAATGGGACAATTAATCGGATAACTAAGGTCTTGAAACTGCAAAATTATTGAGTTATACTGTCTCCATAAATTGTGGTGTATTTATATGATTGTACATTTTTTGCAAAATCCAATTATCAACTTTAAATGTAAAATTATTGATGCTCACGCCCATATAGGTTTTCATGACGGTCAATATTTGACAAAAACAGATT
>CACWIL010000135.1:403-4938 GCA_902760905.1 uncultured bacterium | reverse complement strand
CACCTCTGAATTACACAGGGGGTAAATATAAAATATTAGAAAATATAATTCCCAGTTTTCCTAAAAACATCGGAACTTTTGTTGACCTCTTTGGCGGCGGATTCAATGTGGGGATAAATGTTGATGCTCAAAAAATAATATACAACGACCACATATTATATTTGCCCCAAATGTTTGAATATTTTAAAGCAGAAGGGTTAAATATTATTGATAAAATATACTCCAGAATAAAAGAATTTGATTTGAGTGAAGAAAATGCCGAAGGATATTTGGCGTTGAGAGAAAACTACAATCAAAACAAAGATATTTTGGATTTGTTTATTTTAACGTGTTACTCATTTAATCACCAAATCAGATTTAACTCACGGCATAAGTTTAATACTCCGTTTGGTAAAAACAGAAGTGCTTATAATAAAACAATTGAAGAAAACCTGCTTAATTTTATTCGTGCTTTGCAGAGTAAAAATATTGAGTTTTTCTCAAAAGATTTTATTTTTCTGTATGGTTTTGAATTGGAAAAAACGGATTTTGTGTATTGTGACCCTCCGTATCTTATTTCAAATGCTTCATATAATGACGGAAAGCGAGGGTTCAAAAACTGGGGAGCAGATGAAGAAATCCAGCTCCTTGACCTGCTTGATTTTCTGGATTACAAACAAGTAAAATTTGCACTCTCAAATGTTCTTGTTCACAAAGGAATGTCTAATGACAGACTTATTGAGTGGAGTAAAAGATATAACGTTAAACACCTAGAAAAAAACTATAATAACTCAAGTTATCAGCGCCAAAACAAAGACAAAAAAACACAGGAAGTACTTATTTGTAATTATTAATACCTATTTTACATTGTCGCAAAAATTTGTTACAAAGTGACAATTTCTAAAAATAAAAATACTTTATATAAATAAGGGTAAGATTAATAAGGTATATTTATGAGTGCAATTCAAACAATCGAAAACATTGTAAAAAAAGGTACAAATAAGTTGGCATATATAAAGCCGTCAACGGTTTGTGAAACAAGGCAAATCCCTGAGTACTTATACCATTTTACAAGTGCAAAAAATGCTGAAACAATTATAAATTCAGGAAAAATATTAGCAAAAGATGACCGCAGTGATATAAATATGGTAGGGGTTTTTATGCTGGATTTAGAAAATTTTGTAAAGAATTGGCCTAAATTAACTATTGGTAATAACTGGGGTTCTTTTAATTTTTTTAATATGCTGTTTTGCCAGGCTGTTAAGGGTGAAGAGCGTATTGCATGTTTCAGAATACCAACTAAACGGTTAAACAAAACAATGGTAATACGGGATCAAAACAATGCAATAAAAGCAGGTAAAGCGAAGACTTCAGATGAAATTAAACATTTGATGACAATTGTAGATGATGCTGATTTATATAAAATTTACCATAGAAATGGAAATGCAATAGAGTTTATTCATCAAGGTGATATAAAAGTTAGTCAAGACGATTTAGTTGGGATTACTAAAATCCCGGAGGAATTTAAAGAGCATGTTGTTTTTGGAAAGATTCCCAGAAAATCTGCATTTGATACACTAAAGTATCTTTTTATAAAGCAGCCGGAAGCAAAAATTCTTGAAAATTTATAATATCCTGCAAGAAAATTTTATTATTCGTGCTTAAGCATCAAAAAATTAGTATCAACATTTGGATTTATTTTTTTTACTTTTATACCTGTATTAAATATTCTTTCTTTTCCTATCTCGCAAATAGTTTTGTATCCTTTTTTATAAGCAAGGGAAGTTTTAGAAGGCGGTTCTGGTTTTTGTACAAGTATAAATCTTCTCGTTCCGTTATCCAGGGAGTTCAGGTGCATGCAGGCATGGGCTGTTGTACCTGAGCCTGAAAAGAAATCCAAAACTGTAAAATCATTCGGGAAGGTTTTTGTTTTTTCGTCATAAATGAGTGATATCAGATAAGAGATCAAAGAAACAGCCTTTGGATAACTAAAATACTTATTCCCTAAGAGCTTATCAAGTTCAGCGGTAGCAGTTTCGCTTGATGTGACACGTTCTCCGAATCTCGATACCGTCGGATTTTTAGGGTTAGTAAAAATAATTTGCTTAGGCGCAATAACCGTTGATTTTTCTTCATGGTAAACGGCTCTTACAGCAAAACTCTCTGTTTTCACCCAAAAAGTCGTTCCTTTTTTATATTCTTCCAAAACCGTTTTTGCAGACCATCTTGAACGAAAACGAAGGGTTAAATCATTTGAGTTTGTTCCGTTTTTTACGGTTACTTTATTCAAGAGCTCATATTTTTTTGATGTCGTTTTTGTATAAACTCCGTCTTTAATATTGAATTTCACACTTTCTGCAGGGAAAACAATATCTGTAATTCTGTTTGAAGCGTTGTATAGCGGAGCATCCAGTAAATTTGCATTTACCCTTTCTGCAAGAAGTTCTTTGATTTTTCCGTCTTTGATAAGTTCTTTCGCATAACACAAAATATATTCAGCATTTGAATAAGCATTGAGTTTTTGTCTGCCGAAATGCTGGGTTTTTTCATAAATAAATTTTGTAATAAAATTTTCTTTTCCAAAAACTTTGTTGCAAATAATTTTAAGAGTATCAACTTCTTCTTCACCAATAGAGATAAATATTACACCATTCTCAGTCAAAAGTTCTCTTGCAAGTTCAAGTCTTGGGGTAATCATATTAGTCCAGTCATGATAAGAATCTTTATAAACAAAATCATTACCGGTATTATAAGGTGGATCAATATAAATCATGCGGATTTTATTTTTGTATTGTTCCTGCATTTTTTCAAGAACAACCAGATTATCCCCCTCAATATAAAGATTTTTACACAACTCCAAAATAAAACCCCTTTTATACAATACTACCACAAAACAAAAGCAGGCGGAATCTCATAACTTCCGTCTGCTTTCGCTCTAAATGTTCACCGGCATTTTATCGGTTATTGCGCAAGTTCACCGGTATAAAATCCGATAAGATTTGCCAGTCTGTGCTGCTTTTCTGCAGCTCTCTCAATGTTTCTCTTGATTTCATCAAGTTCCTGTAATAAAGTTTTCAAGTCTTTACGTTGGCTCTCTAGGCGTACCTCCTTATTTACTGTTGTATTGCTGCTTTCTTCTATTTCACTCAGATCGACTTCAATCCAGTTAGGAGAAAAGCATCTATTGTTAAAATCTTTGTTTGACATACACGTATCCTCAAAATTATTAGTTCTTATAACATCTGTTATGCATTAACTGTGTGGAATTGACCAAATCTGGACAGAATCTTTTGAATCAGATTTTTACATTCTATGTAATCTTTTCTGACTTTTTGGAACTCTTCAGAGTTAAAGTCGAATGCAGTCATCTCTGAAAATTGTATTAGCATTTCTTGTTCGTCTAAATGTTCCATTCGGTAATACTCCTTCTAAAACTGATACTTACCTTTGTTTCCCTAAAAAACAACTATACTTAATAATCAATTCATTCTTTCATCGTTACAAATTTGTTATCGGCATTTTTTTGAAAAACTTTAGGATTTTTTATACAATCGTTACAATTTGTTACATAAATGGCGAAAAAGTATTAATTTTATTGAACAAATAATTTTTATAAAAAACGCTTGTTAAGATTTGTAACAAAAATGATAAAGATAAGCAATTATTAATTTAAGAAATACTTTATATATATGTCAAGGATATTACAGAGAAACATAACACAACCTTTCATACAACCTACACACTAACCTTCTACACATGAGGAATTAATTAAAAGAATTCCAAACCCTAATCTTAAAGACTAGGGTTTTTTATTGTCTTATTTTGGTGTTTGCAGAGAGTAAGGTTACTAAATGTTATGTTTTTTAACCGGGTATATAAAATTTATTCAAGTCCCTGCATTGTACAAACAGAAGAATTCTGCAGGTATTTATTCATAACTTGTGCTATCGGATTGTTTTTTATTGCTTCTGTTGAAGAAGTGTCTAATTCTTCTCCGGTATATTTTTGAGTCAGATAATAAGCATCCGCAACTGAGGTAATCTCTTGAATCTGTGGTTTTGAGAACCGGCAAACTGTAGTTATTGTATTTCCTCCGAACGAGATTGTTTCCTGATATGTACATTTATCATTTTGCCAGCCTCTCATTTGTTTTACTGTTGTTGCAGTTATTCCGTTAACGGTTAAATCTCCGGAAGCATTATATGGGGTGCAATTTCTCAGTGCATTTATAAATTTGTCATCATTATCTGAAGCAGCACAAATTGTAAAGAATGCAGTTGCGAGAACAATTACGTATATTATATATTTCTTCATGTTAAAAATCCTTTTTAATATAATTATAACCGATTTCTAATATATTTTTTTATGGTAACTATATACAATGTTACAATAAAATATTGTCATTCATAACCCAATAATAATTCAGGGGTGAAGAATCTTTTTAAAATTTAAGTTATAGAGATTCTTCGGACTCCGTAGAGACACAATACAAATCCAGAAACAATTTCCTCAGAATGACACAATCCAACTGTCATACTGAGGACATTATTTTTTAA
>CACWIL010000135.1:0-341 GCA_902760905.1 uncultured bacterium | reverse complement strand
AGAGATTCTTCGGACTCCGTAGAGACACAATACAAATCCAGAAACAATTTCCTCAGAATGACACAATCCAACTGTCATACTGAGGACATTATTTTTTAATACAAATTTAAACATTACAAAGTCCGAAGTATCTCAATAACATAGATTTTGTCATACTGAGCGGGGGTAAGTCTTATGCGAAGTATCTTAATAACATAGACTTCGTCATACAGAGCATAAGCGAAGTATCTCAATAACTTTTCAGAGATTCTTCGGACTCCGTAGAGACACAATACAAATCCAGAAACAATTTCCTCAGAATGACACAATCCAACTGTCATACTGAGGACATTATTTTTTAA
>CACWIL010000134.1 GCA_902760905.1 uncultured bacterium | reverse complement strand
AGGAACTTTTATTGCAGAATTTTCTGCGGCAGTTTTTGCAATTCTTTCTTCAAAGCTTATCTCAAAAAAAATAGATTCGGATATAAAAGTAAACTCCAGTTCTTGGATTACAAACAATGGTCTGAATGTACTTTCTGAAATATACAATAAGTCAAATAAAACTCCTGAAAGTTATGTAGAAAATGTACTTAATTCAATGTCAGGGCAGGTCGGTTCGAAAACTAAAAATTTTGCTGAACTTGATAAAGAAAAAACAAAGCCGGTTGTTGAAAATCTGACCAAACTAATAACAAATAAAACTACAGACAAAAAATCCGATAAAAAAGCTTTAGCAGATATTCAGGATAATATAATAAATATTTTCGGAGCCGACAACATTATCACCGTTAAATCAGCTAAAAACGAAGTAACATCTAACTTAACGCACGCTCTAAGAGATATAGTTGATTCGGGCAAAAACATTTTCTTTGGGGTAGAAAAACAAAATCCAAATGAAATAGTATCAAAATTAAAACGAATGAACAATTTAAGAATAGGAATAGCTATTCCATTGTCAATGTTTCTTGCAATAACTAATCAATACCTAAACAGATATTTAACTAAACGCAGAACAGGGATTGATAATTTTGTAGGTGAAAACGGATATGAACAAAATGTTGCTTTCAAAAAAGAAAAGAAAAAAGAAAAAGGTTTATGGTGGAAAAAACTTTTATCTGCAGGTATTTTTGTTCTTATGCTTTCTAAAGTAATGGGCATTAAAAAACCTGTTGATTTTGTCAAAAAACTTGAATTTGACGGACCTGCAACAAGTGGTAATGCAATTAAAACAATATATGGAACTCTGATTTTGGGAAGAATATTTGCCTCTAAAGATTCAACAGAACTCAGAGAAACAAATGTAAGAGATTATTTAGGCTTCTTAAACTGGCTTGTTTTAGGTGGTTTTGTAGCCAAGGGTGTTGGACAAATACTTGATCCTAAACAAGAAAAATTATTTAACATCAATAAAAAAGGAACAGGCATAACCCATTGGCTAAAAGATATTTCACTAAAATCTCAAAAAGAAATAATTGCACAGGGCGGAAATGTAAAAGCTAATTTAAGAAAATTAAATGTAGCACAGGTGTCAGGAATCGCATATTCTGCTATAATGCTTGGTATACTTTTACCAAAATTAAATATCTGGATGACTAAACGTCAGAAAAAGAATTAAGAGGTGATTTTATGAAAAAGGTTATATGCTACGGCGATTCAAATACATTCGGATATAATCCTGCAGACAGTTCAACTTTTTATAAAAATACTCGTTGGACGTCACTCCTGCAAAAAAAATTAGGAAGCGATTACGAAGTCGTAAACGAAGGTATGTGTGACAGGACAGGGTTTGTAGATAATCCTAAAGGTTTCTTGTTTTCTGCACAAAGGCACTTTCCTAAAATGCTTTCTAAAGCGGATAGTGTTGATTTCCTTATTCTTGCGCTTGGAACAAATGATCTGCAATTTCAGTATGGTATAAGTTTTAATGCTATTGAAAAAGGGCTGGAAACATTAATAAATATTGCTCAGACAAAGGCTAAAAAAATAATTATTATTCCGCCGGTAATATTAGATGAAAAAATATTAGAAGGAGCGTTTAATTTTCAGTTTGATGTATCCAGTATTGTTAAATCAAGAAAAGCAGGAAGAATATTCAGACAGCTTGCTAATATTTATCACTGCGAGCTTTTTGATATAAATAAATTTACCTCTCCTTCCGCTTTGGACGGTTTGCACTATGACGAAAACTCGCATAAAATAATTGCAGAAAAGATTTTTAACCTCATAAAGCAATAAATAACCGGTTATTTTTATGTAAAAAGTTATGGGATTATGCTATGATAAATTAATAATATACAGGTGTTTTTAAGGAAGAGAATAATGAACAAATACGTAAAAACATATAATGTAATCCTTGATAATATGGATTTATTTGAATACAGGTTAAGACCAATATCTGCAATAATGTATCTGCAGGATGCTTTTGCAAGATATACCGCTACAAAGAAAATGGCAGCTTATGATTTATTTGCGACAAAGCAAATATGGATTGTAGCTGAATTTAATGTCGACTTTGCTGATGAGCTGCCGTTTTGGTCTGAAGAAATAGAAGTAAGTATATGGATTTCCGAAATAACAAAGTTAAAAGTCTATACAGATTATGAACTGAAATGTAAAGGGAAAACTTTTGCAAAAGGAAATGCACTTTGGTTTGTTATTGATGAGGAAACAAAACGACCTTCAAAAACCGATGTTGTGGCAGAGAGGTTTGAAGTATGCAATGAGTTAGTTTTAGGCGAACATAAAAAATTTATATTACCTCAGGCAACAGAAGTTTATGCAAAAATTGAACACAAAAACAATTTATCGGATATTGATTTTAACAAACACGTCAATAACAAAAGTTATATAAATCTTGCAGAAATGACAGCTCCGGAAGAGTTTAGAAAAACAAAAGCGTTAAAGAGTTTACATATCAGATTTAACAAAGAAACTTTTCTTGGTGATGTCTTAACCTGTACAACAAACCGAACTGAGTCAGAGGATACATACACACATATTGTTGAAAACGATGGAGTGCCCGTTTGTGAAATATCAACTGTCTGGAAAGAAAAAGACAGTAAAAACAGTATTGTTGATTACAATCTGGATGTAAAAAGAGAGGGTTAGAAAATGAAAAAAGTAATTGTATTGAACGGAAGTCCGAGAAAGAATTTTAATACGGCAAAATTATTACAGGAAGCACAAAAAGGATGTGAACAAAATGGGGCAGAGGTTGAATATTTTAACCTTTACGATTACAACTTTTCAGGCTGCCGAAGCTGTTTTGCCTGTCAGAGAAAGGGAAGCATAACAAACGGAGTTTGTGCAATAAAAGATGATATCAAACCAATACTTGAAAAATGTGTAGAATCGGATGCAATAATTATCGGAAGCCCTGTGTATTTCTCTTATCCAACAGGAGTATTCAGAAGTTTTATTGAACGATTATTATTTGCAAATCATACATATATGGTTGATAAAGAAAACGGCATATGCAAAAGAAGACTTGATAAAACTATTCCTACGGGAGTAATATTTACAATGAATTGCCCTGAAGAGCTTGCAAGTCAGATAAATTACCCTGTCATTCTTGAAGAAAATGTAAAATCGCTGAATCATATTATGGGATATGCCGAAAGTCTGTATTCGTATGATACATATCAGTTTGCAGATTATTCAAAATATAATTGTGATTTATTTGACGAAAAACATAAAAAAGAAGTCCAACAAACACAGTTCCCTAAAGATTTACAAAAAGCATTTGATTTGGGAAAAAGATTAACGGAAATGAATGGATAAACCATATGAGCCAAAAGTTTTCTATTTTAAATGGCTTTTAGCTCATTCATTATAGGTTCTTTCTTTACTTAAAAGTATTAACAGGGGAATAACAATAAGTACCAATAAAGCATATGTTTTATATGTAGTTATATAAGCGCTTAACATTGATTGTTGTATCAGTTGTTTATAAATTATTGAATTTGCCGCTGCTTCTGCCATTATTCTGTCCATACCTGTCTGCATAAAAGATGATATCAGGCAGCTTATTCTTTCCGAAAAGTTATTATTCAGTATAGTAAGTCTGTCAACCAAATATGTCTGATGTATCTGTGAATATGATGAAACAAATACACCAACCGATGAAGTTCCTATTGCTGAGAGAACATTCTTAGTCAGATTCTGTAAACTTGAAGCATTTGTCATATCTTCATTTGAAACTTTGGCAAATGTAATTGTAGTAGCAGGTATGATTATAAATGTTGAACCCATACCAATTAAGATATTAGGCAAAATAACATTTGGTATTGCAATAGTTAAATTAAGTCCTGCAAACATCATACAAGCAATAAAAACAAGGATTACACCTGTAAATACCAAGTTTTTAGGGTCCTCGGCAGTATAGCAACAGAAGCAAAAACGATTCCCATTGCAAGCGCTATCATAGCTTGTCCTACTGTAAACTGAAAATTTTTAAAAATCCTTAAATCAAAAAGCGGTTTCTTGTTTTTTAATTCCCACCATATAAGAACAATAAAAGATATTAAAGAAACAATACCAAGTTTACAAATATATGCTGAATCAAACCAGCCGTTCTTTTGACCGTTATCAACCATTACCTGAAATGATGAAATCCAAACAATTAAAAGTAAGAATCCCAACGTATCAAAAGGCAACATACCTTGTGCTTTCATATAGGGAGGGTCTTCAATAAATGCCATAACCATAAAAAATGACAGAATTGAGACAGGAACGCTTATAAAAAATACCCAATTCCATGATAAATTTGTTGTAAGCCACCCACCGAGAATCGGTCCAATGATTGGTGCTAACAGTATACCTACTCCAAAAACGGCAACCCCTTTGCCCTGTTCCTCCGGAGGAAATGATTCAAATATTATCGCCTGTGAGATAGGCAGTAAACAACCTCCGCCTAAACCCTGCAATATTCTTCCAAATATCATTATCTCAAAATTTGGCGCAATACCGCATAAAAAAGAAGCCCCTGCAAAAAGTGCAATACAAAATAAAAAGAATTTTTTTCTCCCGAATACCTTGGAGCACCAATCTGTTGCAGGCAGCAAAATACTGCATGCGATTAAAAACATTGTAATTATCCAAAGGCTCTCGTCATCTGATATGGAATAACTTCCCGCAATATATTTCAAAGCAACATTGGCAATGGAGCTGTTTAGTGTATCTACAAATGTTGCCATCATAACAGCAAGCGTTATAATCCATTTATTTGTTTTAGGTCTCCATACTTCTTCTGTCAATACTTCAGACATTTTTTTCCCAAACTTAATAAAACAACAATGTTAAATATTTAACATTATAATACATAAGAAATTGCACATAGTCAATAAAAGTAATAATTATTGACTAAAATTGTATGGCAAATCTTTCTTTCATTTTATTTGCTCTATTTAATAACTTTTGAGTAATGTGGTTGAACTCTTCTATTTCTTCATCAGTAGACGATAATAATATGTTATTAATTATGTAATTTTTAATTTTATTATAAAGTTCTTCGCCTTTGGGAGTTAAGAAATTTTTTAATACAATTTTTCTTTTACCTTTTATATGTTCTTCCAGTCTGATATAACCTTCTTTTTTCAGTTGAGATAAGAATTTGCAAACATAAGAACGGTGCATGGAAATCTGTTGTGCTATCTCAAATTGTAATATCCCAGGGTTAAGATATATTATTTCCAAAATAACATATTCTTCATGAGTAATTTCAAAATTTTCTTGTTTATGAACTCTGCGAGAAACTTCCTGAAAGGTTTTTACCAATACCTCTGCAGCATATTCAACAGTTTTGTTATATTGTGTATATCCGCTTTTTCTCATAATTGTATTATACTATAAATTTTGACTTTTTTTCCGGAAAGCAGTTACAGTTATTGTTTATTTCAGTAACTTTATATGCGATTTTTCGCTTTGTACTGTTCTTTTGTATTTAATGGCAGGAATACCTAGCAGCAAAATATAATCTAAAGTATAATTATCTGGGATTTCAAGAAGTGAATATACTTCAGAAATTGATTTTGCAACTATCAGGGCATAATCACACCACAAAGTGCCAAGTCCAAGACTTTGGGCATACAAATCCAGATACGATAATGCAATAATCGGGTCTGCAGTTTCGCATCCTGCAATAGTGTTGTTTTTATCAATGCTTACTGCGACCATTGAACTTGCTCCGCGATAAATTACATCATTTCCGTTTTTATAGGCTTCATCTGCCATCTTGAACATTGATGACGGATTTTGTGTTGATGAAATTTTGTCATAAGAAACGCGTCTTATTTCTTCCATTTTTTCTTTTGTTTCAATAATTGAAAAATGTAAATTATCCTTATTTCCTCCTGTCGGCGGAAAGGCAAGCATTTCAATAATCTTGTCTAATTTTTCTTTTGGGATATCTTCGTTTTTGTATTTTCTGTAACTTCTTCTAGATTTTATGAGTTGTAAAAGTTCTTCACTGTTACCATATCCGACTTCCATTGAATCAGCCGGATTTTTATCTCCGAAAGACAAAGCTCCTGCCGGACAAATTGCCATACAATGCTGACAGGCAAAACATCTGCCTTGTCCGTTTACTGCGTATTGCGGAATTTTATTATTATCAAATTCTAAAGCACTGACTATGCAATCTTTTATACACATTCCGCAATGAATACATTTATCTTTATCTACCGTAATTTTTTTAAGCATATAATTTCCTTAAGCATTCAACAATATTTTGTTTATTGTTTTTTAAATACACCTTTTTTGCATCCGCAAATCGGACAGATATAGTCATCAGGTTCATCGTCTAACTCGCCTTCATATTCAAACCCGCAAACAGAACAAACGTAAACTTTTTTCTGTGCAGCTGTTTCTTCAGTTTTTGGAGAATATTTCTCAATAATTGCCTGAGTAATTTCACCGTGATGTTTTTCCTGAACAGCAAATTCTCTGACCTGCGCCACACTTTTTTCATCAAGTCCTATTGCTGACAAACTGTCAGCCAGCTTATCAATATTATTTTCGCCTTTATATTCTGCTTTTGATAAACCTCTTACCATTTGCCAAAATTCTTTTTCATCACTCGGGTATCTGCCGTTTAATATCGCATAAAAAGCTCCGTGATTAGTTTCCTGATTACCTAGTTCTATAAATTCTTTTGCAACTTCATCAAGTCCGAATTTTTCTTTTGCTATTTTAGCTAATGCATAATACATAGAGCCGCCAATAGCTTCTCCCTGAGCAAGTTGAGTGATAGTTTTTTCCAGTTCCGTTCCTTTGGTTTTTCCAAAATAATTCATAAGCTGCTCCTTGATAATTATTAACACCAATTTTATTATATTTGTTTAAATTATCAAATCAATATAAAAGAATAGCAAATGTGCAATATTTTGCAGGGGTAAATGAATATTCAAGATACCTTAGAACATTCAAAAATGATTCGTTTGATTTTCTGCTAATAGGTTGTTTTAAAAATCTAAACAATTTACTTATAGACTTACATTTTGTAAACCTTTGTAACAAAAAAGCAATTATTTAATTTGAATATGCTTTATATATACAGGAGAGTTCCTATGGGCAATGATGCTTTTAATATCTTTATAAAACTTTGCGAAGAAAATGACGTGGATAAAGAGCTTTTGAAGAATCCTTCGTTAGCTAAAATCGTCAATAATTTGGAATGTTTTGGAAATAACTTTGGTGAACAGGCTGAAGCTTGGATAAAAAATGTTGGCAAAAAGGGAGATCGTATCCCTAATCCGGCTCAGGCATTACCTCCGTCTCAGGCAGTTATAAATTATCTGGAACCGAATACACCTACAACTCTTTATAACGTGTTTGTAAATAATGGTAGAGACAGAAAACCGTTTTTTACAAAAACGTCCGAATTCTTTTCAGGATTATCGTACGGAATACGGAATTGGGACGTAGAGGCAGATAAACAGCTTTCTAAAAACAAAGATTTAGCATTTGTTATGGGAGAACATGCCGGTATAAAATATAAAGTACGCAAAGATGAAAGCTCAAATGCAGAGTTGAGTTTGCTTCATAACAACAGAAACGGCAAAAATGAACTTGAATATTATACAGAAAACCCTCTGTCAATGACGAGTGTTTCTGTTTTCAATCAAAAAGAAAACATTGGTGCTAGTTTTTCTTATTACAACAAGATTAGAAAACTATCTTTTAGTGCTTCAGCTGACAAGTACAGCAGTTCAATGCGAGTGAATTGGCATCCGAGTGACAATGTCGAGCTGGGCGGATACACTAACTATAATTACAAAGATAAGGTTAATAACTGTATTGGCGTACACGGAAGGCTTGATTTATAAACAATCTTTAATAATACTGTTTTTTTTCATTCTTCTTAAACCCGGCAAAATAAAATGTGTAGGACTAAAACCAGAACTGTTTTAAGAGAATAATTTTTTTTTGTTCTTTTGTGTTAGATTCTGTCGGGGGTAAACATCATCTTTTTAAGAGTCTTTTTACGGATATTTTTTATCCAACTCGGACATTCCGGACTTTTTTAGTCAACAAGCTTCCTGCATCTAAAATCCCTACAACTAGCGAGTTTTAGAAAATAAAATAGTCAAACTAACAAAACCGTACTACTCGTCAAATTACAATAACCTTTCGACCCAAATTCCTGTTAAAAGTGCAAAATAACAGTCGGTTTGAGAAGAAAGAACAGAGGTTTTGAGAATTATTCAAAATCTAAATTTTTGATATTTTCTATATCATTTGGATTTCCCCAATTTTTATCATAAAATTTATCCTCAACAAATTTATGGAAAGAAGAATATTTCCAATCTTTTACACATTTTACATATCCGTGTTTGACAGGATTATAGTGAATATAATTTATATGATTGTTCAGTTCGGATTGATTTAATATCGTGTGTTCATAAAATCGT
>CACWIL010000133.1 GCA_902760905.1 uncultured bacterium | reverse complement strand
ACCCTTCTCGTTATAAAAAGCAAACGAACGGGAATCAGTATTTACGCCTACTCTTAATACACCGCTCTTCTGTATTGAGTCATAAATATCCTCTTCTACATATTTTTCAGGTTTGAGAACTAAAAAATAAAAACAAACCAAACATAAAAATATTAATATTAAAGAAACACCTAATTTATTCATAACTCAAGTTTCGGTTTCCTTCCGCATGATTTGTCTTCATCACAAAAGCCTAATCTTTCACATTTTGGAACAAGATAAGGCTTTAACCACGGTTCAACCTTTATAAGCTCGTCACACATAGCCTTTACCATAAGTCTGATTTCCGTTTGTGCTCTTGAGCAGAGCCTCAGATTAGCAATATGAATAAGTTCTCTTAAATTCAAACTTGCAACAACAGATGTTGCACAGGCATTCGGAAGAACGGCCCTTGCATCTTCAGCAGGAATCCCTGCCTCAACAAACTCGGTATATTTTTTTGAGATTTCTCCCATAAAATCCACAAATTTTTTCTTTAGTTCTTCATCTTTTTCAATTGTCGGCGGAATAAGATAATCAAATTGTCCTTTTTCCTTTACATATCTCTGAGATTTCTGGGAGAAAGACATATGACGGTGTCTTACAAGCTGATGCGTACAAGCTCTTGATACATTTGATATCGCAAAAGTTACCTGTATATGCTCAATAGTGGAATAATGACCTGAACCGACAACCCTTTCTACCAGTTTGAGCATTTTTTCTTCATCTTCCGCACCATTATATATATTGATAGGCATATCCGCACTGTAACATGTACGACATGCTGTATATATTGTTTTAAGCATATTTTCCGGTCTTGATATAAGATGTACAACCGGTTTGTTATTATGTTCTTCCATCACTCAACTCCTCTTTTTTTATAATAGTATCATAATATTCTATATGTGTGAAAGATGTAAATTTATAAAAATATTTTTACGCACACAAAACATTGCACCTTACCGGTGAATTGCTCTCTCAAGTATAATTTGGGGCAGTCTAGATTAAACATTACCCGTAGAAAAAGACGATGCCTGTTCATAAGGATTTTCAACACCGGCATCAACCGCAGCCTTATATGCTGTTTCAAACATTTCATCAGAGTTATCCGCTATCTGAGGATTTTTTAATAGTGCTTTTAAATCATTATTTGTATTATCTGCATCTTTTACCAGCATTGAACGTCCCAGAGCTTCTGCTTTAGGGTCGGAGAAATCTTTTAATTTCGGTTCTTCATCTTCTTTAATACCTTGTTGGGTATCAATCGGCTGCTTTTGTGAACTGTTAAAATTCACCTGATTTAAACTAAAATTTGGACCATTAATTTCACTCATGTATATTTACCTCGCTGTTAATGTCTATTATAACATTTTTTTATTTTTATCAACCATCCATTCATACTAAAACGTGAATACATATTTTTTTGCTACCTGTCTTAAAAATTGTTACAAAAATTTACTTTTATCAAAACAGTGTACACCTTAACTATTAGCTTAAAAATATTTGTTCATGATATAATCTTTAATAATTGGAGAGGTTATAAAATGATAAATTTTTTATTGAAATTAATGGGCGATCCCAACGAAAAAAAAGTAAAAAAAATGATGGGTATCGTTGAACATATAAACAAACTGGAACCGGAATTTGAAAAACTTACTGACGATGAACTCAGAGCAAAAACAAATGAATTTAAAGAAATTTTGGCTAAAAGACCAACTTCTGAAAATGAAAAAGCTGACAGAATTTTAGAAAAAGAAGCATTAGACAAGATTTTACCTGAAGCATTTGCCACAGTTCGTGAAGCAGGAAAACGAGTTTTAAATATGCGTCACTTTGATGTTCAGTTAATAGGGGGATATTTCCTGCATAACGGTCATATTGCTGAAATGAGAACAGGTGAAGGTAAAACCCTTGTTGCAACACTTGCTGCATATCTTAATGCACTTACCGGTAAGGGCGTTCACGTTGTAACAGTCAATGATTATTTGGCAAAACGTGACTCTGAATGGATGGGTAAGATTTATAAATTTTTAGGTCTGACTGTTGGTGTTATTCTCTCAAATCAGCATGATTCAGAAGAATTTAACCGTAAGCGTGCTGCATATGCCTGCGATATTACGTACGGAACAAACAATGAGTTCGGTTTTGACTATCTGCGTGATAATATGGCACCGTCTAAAGAAAACCTTGTTCAAAGACCTTTTAATTATGCAATAATCGACGAAGTTGACAGTATTTTAATAGATGAAGCAAGAACACCTCTAATCATAAGCGGTCGTGTTGAAAAATCCGCAGATACATATACTCTTATGGCTAAAGTTGCACCCCAGCTTGAAAAAAACAAAGATTACGAGGTTGACGAAAAAAATAAAAATGTAATCTTTACCGAAGATGGTATTGACAGAGCACAGGAAATTATCGGCTGCAAGGACCTGTTTGATATCAATAATCAATACGCTCACGATTTACTAAATGCATTAAAAGCGAAAGAGCTGTTTGTTCGTGATACGGACTATGTCGTTAAAGACGGCGAAGTTATAATCGTTGACGACTTTACCGGACGTCTCATGCCGGGCCGCCGCTACAGTGACGGTCTCCACCAGGCTATCGAGGCTAAGGAAGGCGTTAAGGTCGCAAGCGAGAACAAGACGCTTGCTACCATCACATTCCAGAACTTCTTCAGAATGTATTCAAAGCTCTCCGGAATGACCGGTACTGCTTATACAGAGGAAGCAGAATTCAGACAGATCTATAACCTCGACGTTATCCAGATCCCTACGAACAAGCCTGATATCAGAATAAATTACCCTGACGTAATTTATAAAAACGAAAGAGCAAAATACAATGCAGTTGTTAACGATATTATTGAACAAAATAAAATTGGACGTCCTGTCCTTGTTGGTACGGTAAGCATTGAAAAATCCGAATACATATCATCACTGCTCAAAAAAAGAGGAGTTAAGCATAATGTATTAAATGCAAAACAACACGAAAAAGAAGCTTACATTATTGCTCAGGCTGGCAGAGTAGGTGCAGTTACAATAGCAACAAATATGGCAGGTCGTGGTACTGATATTCTTTTAGGCGGTAATGCAGAATTTCTGGCAAAAGAAGAGCTTGAAAAGAAAGGCATTACTCCAGAAAGTAACAATTATGAACAATTAAAAAATGAAGCACTGGCAAAAGCACGTACAATAACTGAGCAAGAACACGCAAAAGTAGTTGAATTTGGCGGTTTGCACGTTATTGGGACTGAAAGGCATGAATCCAGACGTATTGATAACCAGCTTAGAGGCCGTGCCGCACGTCAGGGTGACCCAGGTTCTACAAGATTTTTCTTATCTCTTGAAGATAATTTAATGAGAATATTCGGAGGAGATAAGATTGCAGGACTTATGGCTATGCTTCAGGTTGATGAAAACATGGCAATTGAATCTAAACTGATAACCCGCCAAATTCAATCAGCTCAAAAGAAAGTTGAAACTTATCACTTTGATATACGTAAAAATGTCCTTCAGTATGACGACGTTATGAATATACAGAGAGAAAAATTCTATGCTCAAAGAAGAAAAGTTCTTCAGGGCAAAGACTTGAGAAGTGATATTGAATATATGATTGATAAAGAAATAGACAGACTATTAAAATCATATATAACTCCGGAAATGAATCCTGAAGAATATATAAATGAAGATTTACAAACTCTTATTAAAGAACTTCATTCAACCATTCCTCAGCTTTCGTATATCTCGGTTGAAGACCTCCGAAATAAACGTTTCCATAAAATTTATGACATGATACGTGAAGCTGCACAAAAAGCATACAAAGATCACGAAGATGAGATTGTCGGCTTCTTTAACACAATATCCGCTCAATATAATCCAACATTCGTTCCTCAGGAAGTTTTTAGTGAAGACAACATAATGCGTTCTTTGGAACGTGACATTCTGTTGAGGGTTGTAGACAATCAATGGATAGATCACCTTCACAACATTGATATGCTTAAAGACGGCATAGTGCTTCGTGCTTACGGGCAAAAAGATCCGCTAATAGAATACAAAAAAGAAGCATATGATTTATTCAACAAAATGATGTATGAAATTCAGTCTAATACAGTCAAATACATTTTCCGTGCAAAATTTGGAATACAGTTTGTGTCTGATGATGGCGGAGTTGAAGTTTTTGAACAATAAATAGTGCATAAATCAGTGTATATAGGAATATTATTTTTAATTTATTGACAAATTAGAAAAAAAAATGTAAACTTATGTTAAGTTACTATCCTGTATTATTTATTATGTTGCTAAAAAACCCCAAGAGAGATGAAAAAAATTTAAGCCTTAAAGGTGCTGTGCAGATTAGCCACAGTAGTTTTTTCGTGTACGAGGATAAGAGCGGGAGAAAATTTTTAAAAACGGGTGAAGATGAGAAACTGCACAAATCTTTGGTTCAAAAGATGATTGATTTAAACCCGCATATTGCAAGGATTCTGAGAAGATTTCATATTAAACCGCTAATAGACACAAA
>CACWIL010000132.1 GCA_902760905.1 uncultured bacterium | reverse complement strand
GGATATTCAAAATGGTGTGCTTTGCGAAAAATGTCTTTGTAAAGTCGATCAGATCTGGAATGATACGGTTGTTCGCGTCAGCCCAAAAAGATGTGAACTCAAAGCTGTTAGATGTCTTGCTCTTTTTCTTGGTTGAGTTTGCTTCATGAACAGCGTTCCAACGGGTAGTGTTAGAATAATATTTTGTGTTTGAGCCGTTGGAGATAACAAAAATCTGGACATACTCAAACAGACCGCTTCCGGCGAAGAAGCTGTCGCGCTGATATCGGTTGATCTGATTGAACGCCTCGCGTATGGCAATGCCGCGGCGCTTGAGCTCGATATGTACCATCGGCAGACCGTTGACAAGGATAGTCACATCATAGCGGTTATCGTGCTTAGCGCCCTCGTTTTGGCTGACCTCATATTGATTGATGACCTGAACAAAATTGTTGTGGATGTTCTTCTTGTCGATCAAGGTAATGTTTTTGCTTGTACCGTCATCACGGCGAAGCACCTGAACATTATCCTCTTGGAGCTTCCTTGCTTTCTCGGCAATACCGTCGTTATTGTTTGCGATACAGTCGCTGAAAAACCGCTCCCACTCTGCGTTGGTAAAGTCATAATTATTTAATTTTTCGAGCTGTTTGCGCAGGTTGTTTTTCAGTTCATCCTCGTGATGGATCTGTAAATACTCATATCCCTGCGCCTGCAGCATACGGATAAACTCCGCCTCAAGCTGCGCCTCGGTTTGATAGCCCTTGGCGTTCTTTTCAACAGGAGTGTATTCGGTTACAACTGTGCTTTCATTTGATTCGGTTACGATGTTGAAATAGCTCATACTTTATTTGATTCCCTTGCATTTTTTATTAATTGAATATCATCTTTACTTAGTTTACATTTTGAATAAATCATATTTTGAGCAGTAAAAGCAATTCCTTGCTTGAATTTTAGAAGTTGCTGAGAGTTAAAATAATAAAGACGATTTCTACCATATTCCTTTTTTAATTCTCCCCCAAATAGTATTATAGCAATATCTGTCGTTACTGGAAAATACAGTAATTCTATTTCATTACTACCCTGCTTAGGAGAATCACAGGCGATTGGATTATCAGTTGTAAATAACCCATGGCTATTGTCAACAAATGCACAAATATGATCTTGTGATATTAACCCTAATAAAAAGGAAAAAGCATTATTTTCTATTCTTAATTCTTTTAATATTGGCAAAACTGAAATAAGGGTATAATTTCTAACCTCATTAGTAGTAAATTCCTCTCCAACTTGATTTTTGATTCTGTCAGTAAGACCATTTATAATACTTGGGGTTCTAAGCATTTGAATAACTATATAAACCTTCCAAAACGCTTTTTCTTCTGTTGTAAAGAAACATTTGGTTTTTAGGTTTTCAGTTTGATATGCTTTTTTTATTAAAATATCTCTATATTTTGAAAACAATGTTTCCACTTTTGCTAATATATCTTCTAATAGATTAGCCACAATTAATTTATCATCATCATTCTTGAATTCATATAGCCATCGTTCTTGGCACGCCGTTTCAATAGAACAGTTCAATATTTCTTTATCGTCTTTTAGACTATATGCATAAACTGACTTATTGTTATCTGAAAAACCTTTCAAGTAAACTCTGGGAACATAATGCTCAATATTAGTTTGCTGCTTTTTCCTCGACAATTATTTATTCACTTCCTTAAATCTCAACAGCTTATCTCTATAATACTCATACTGCTTTTGCCGTGCTTCAATCTCAGCAGGCAAGCCTTCGGTAATATCGTTGCACAGCTTATCAAAGCGGTCGAGAACATCAACTATTCTTTGCTGTTCTTCAATAGCAGGTAATGGAACTTCCAAATTGTAGAATTTTTTATGCGGTAAGTCCATGATATTTCCGCCTGATGCCGCTTTTTGCATTCTACCATACATGGTTTTGCTTCTTAGCAACACTAACATATACTTCTTCAATACGCGACCATTACATTGAACTTTAAAAAAGTTATTATGAAAACACCCTATAATGCCAGTTACAATAGTCCCTGTACTTCCCGTCCTTGTAACAAGTATATCATCCTCATGGCAAATTACACTATCATTGGGATTCTCTATATAATACTGATTATCTGCGGGGTTCTTTAAGTATTGTACTGTAATATAAATATACCTATTATCTGATGGCACCCTAAATCGTTCACTTATTGGGATTTGCAGCCCTTGATTAACAGTACATAATTCTTGCAACTTTATTCGTGGATAGTTGTTGTCAAATAATACAGTATTCTCATAGTGCTCATACTGTTTCTTTCTGTTTGCAAGCTCGGTGGTAAGCTCTGTGGTAAGCTCTGTGAACTTGTCAAGAATCCTGACGATTTCAGTTTGAACTCCAATAGGAGGTATAGGAATACATACCTTTTTCATTCTATCTTTTGATACATTGAATCTTGTAACTCCGCTGGCAGTTTTTCCGATTTGATAACGTAAATAATTAGATCGGAAAAGATGTTTTGAGAAATCTGGCAAAAGTATGGTTTTGTCATTTAATCGAAAGAAAAAGCAAAAACTATTCAAGTATAATTTTTCATCACTTTTAGTAGTAACGACCGATGAAATACCACATTCATCTGGCGTTTCAGAGGAACCGGTAAAAATTACATCTCCGTATTCCAATGTCCTTTGGTTTTCTTTTTCACCTATTCTTACCCGATCAGGAACATCCACCTGCAAAGCCGGATTCGCATACACGTTTTTGTAAGTAATAAACTTAGCATTTCCTTCTTTGAAATCTTCCTTTGATTTACCGGTTATTCCGCCGTAAAAAGTTCCTAATTCACCCAGTTTTCTATATTCAACACCATTAGGGCAAAGCTGTTCAAGTAAGTGTTCAAGTTTTGGCATATTAAATCACCTATTCTTCTGACCATCCGAGTGCACGAATTGCCGCTTTGAATTCTTCTTTATTTCTTACATTTTCAAGAATACCTATAACAAGTCGATGCAATGGTTCGTATTTTTGCAATCCAACATTTTCTTCAGTATCTCTGTGAATTACATTACTTAATTCACCAAATAATTGGTAGCCATTTTCTGAAAATTCATCAGGAATGATATGTACTCTGCCATCAACTTCTTCTAAAACATCCTTAAATGGACGCGGTTTTCCGTTATCTTTATTAGGATTAATACTTAGTGTCCTTGCAGTGTGAATGGTAACGCTCTCAAATACTTTGCGAAGATATATAATGGAACCTGCTCCGAGTCCTTCTCTAAATGCTGTTTCAGCTTTTTCCAACAGTTCTTCATATTCACCATACACGGTGCCTTTATGTGCTACTGTGTCAGATAGTTTTTCACTGTGCTTCAGGATTCGAACCTTTGGATTATTCGATGTGATATCATTTTGACACTCTACAAGAAACCATCCCTCTACAGTTGAACCGCAAGTACAAGATAGAACAGCATCAATACTTATCAGGTTTTTGTTTACAAAAACACATGAAAGGTTTCCTTTTGAGTAAAACGTTCTTAGGTCATCACATGTAATACAATGGTAATTTAGAGCAATTGTTCCAATATCTAAATCTAGATCATCTTGAATGATAATTAAATCCATTGGATTGATTTTAAAAAACTTAATAACTTGTGATATACAATTTCCAGATAGGTTCATTAAAGTAGTAGGCTCTAAAAAAATAGCCTTTTGGTTATTGATGTTTACAATATTAAAATTGCAATCAAAATTATATTTATCTAATGATATATTGAAAGTCTTTAGAATATAGTTAATAGCCATAAATCCAGCATTATGTCTAGTATTGACATATGCAGATCCTATGTTTCCAAGTCCAGCTATCAGTTTCATTAATTTCTATCTATTATATATACAATTAACATATAAAATTACTTATATTAATAATATTAATTTATAAAGTTTAGTTTAAAGAGATCAAATTAATTCGATATAAATCATTATACACCTCAAATACTGATTAAAATTTAAACTTTTCCCGATAGATTCATTAATTTTATCAACAGTATTATTGATATCTTCTTAAGAAATAGAGGGTAAGTCAAAACTTATGATAAATTTTTCTAATCATAAGGTTAAAGTGATCAACTCTACCTTTTTCTCAAGCACAATATGAATGATAGAAATAAACATTAATATCATCATTATTATTGTAAATAGATTTTTAAATATCCTTCAGTCATAGAATTCTAATCCATTATCAGTAGTAATTGATTTAATGTTTATGCATAGATTAACTTATTTATTTGTTGTAAATGTAAAATGTGTCTTTGTAATAGTTTGACTTCTTTGTCATAAATTTTTATTCCCTTACTAATTTTTGATTTCCTCTCATATAATGTTATTAAGATAACATTAGATTTTTTATTTCCTATAATTAAATCATTTTCTCAATGACCAAATTCAATATTTTGATTTATATATTCTGGTCTTTGTGAAATAGAAACACCATTCTGTCGTTTACAATAATTTTTAATTCTATATCTATTTTTCTTTTTTCTTTTTAAATGAGTATAGTTAATAAACAAAACATTAGATTTA
>CACWIL010000131.1 GCA_902760905.1 uncultured bacterium | reverse complement strand
ATAAGTGAGTCAAAAAAAGTTGAGGATTTTAAAATAGAAATCGATAAACGCCGTCCTGAGCATACCTATACAAAGATTAACGGGAAACGTGTATCAGGCGGACACAACGAACGTATTCCAAACATTCAGGATTCATATCTTGTTGTAGAAGGAACAAAACGATATGCCTCAAAACTGGAAGAACTAGAACCATCTGTTCTTGATGTTTTAAAGAAACAAATTGAAGAAGCTCAATTCAAGCTTGATGAGTTAAAAACAAGATATAGTGAACGATTGAAAGCCGAATTTGAAAATGCAAAAAAAATGATTTTTGAAGATGCAATATAAATTAAATTGATAAGACATTGTTATCATGGTATTATTAATCAGTAGTATTGGAGATAAAGATTTTGCAGGATAAACAAACAGAAGAAAAGATGTATGAGCTTATTGGAGAGTGGTTACGAGTTTATCGTTCTTCTGAAAACCAGTCAGAAAAGGCAAAATCTAAAGCTTTGATTGTATCAAGAATGCTTCCAATCGTTAAGAGGATTGCAAGGACAATCGCAAGACGTTCTTATGACCCTATTGATGATTTGGTTCAGGCAGGTTGTATCGGCTTATTAAAAGCTATCGAAAGCTTTACACCTGAGATAAACGATAATTTTAAATACTATGCAGGTAGTCTTATTATCGGAGAGATGAAGCACTATATACGTGACAAACTGAATACAATAAAAGTGCCAAGGCATATTCAGGAATTGTCATTTCGTATAAACTCTTTTATCTCAACTCTTACTGCTGATGAATTAAATGATTTAACAAACGAATATGTTGCGGATGCTCTTAATGTTTCTAAAAAAGACGTAGATTTTGCTATGCAGGCAGACAGAAGAAAATCTACACTTTCTCTTGATGATATGTACAGAGCTGATTCCAATAATTTGGGATATGAAGAAGTTATCTCCGGTGAAAATTATAAAGAAAAATCAGAACTTGAAGATGCAAAACTGATTATTGAACTTGTTATAGTAAGACTTCCAAAGGAATACAGAAAACTAATAGAACTATATTACTATCAGGATTTAAGTCAAAAAGAAATTGCCGATAAAACAAATATCTCACCTATGCAGGTTTCAAGAAAGCTTAAAAAGGCTTTTTCTCTGCTTCATGAAATGATTGCTGATTCTCAGCTGGGAACTTCTTTAATGGGGATTTAAAAGAAATGGATTTGAATACTTATTTATTTATATGGATATGTATTTTTGGACTTTGTTTCGGCAGCTTTTATAATGTTGTAATTTTACGCTCGCTTTCCGGCGAAAGTATAGTATTTCCGCCATCTAAATGTCCTAAGTGCGGACATAAACTTTATCCCTGGCACAATATTCCTGTTCTTTCATATATCATATTGAGGGGGAAATGTTATTTTTGCAAGGAAAAAATAAGTATTCAGTATCCTGTTATTGAACTTTTGACGATGGTTTTGTTTGGACTGTCTTTTCTGAAGTTCGGCATAAGTTATACAACCTTGTTTGTTATATTTTGGCTTTCTTGTCTGTTGATTATGACTGCAACGGATATAAAAGAAAAACTGGTTGATTGTAATATTGCAATAGCTATGGCTGTAAGCGGAATTATTTATTCTTTTGTAGCTGCAGGCTGGCATGGGGCACTACATTCAGTTTTAGGCTTGTTTGCAGGAGCTTTGATAATGGAGCTTATTGCAAGAGCCGGTTTTGTAATGGCAAAAACAAGAGCTATGGGTGAAGCTGATACTTATGTTGCAGGAGCTCTCGGGGCAATTTTTGGAATATTTGCTGTTGTAAAAGTGCTTCTATTAAGTCTTTTGGCATCAATGATATTTATTATACCTGTATTTTTATATAACAAATATAAAGCTGATGATAAGCCTGTTTGTATAATGTCAGTCTTGTTTACACTTTCAGTATTGGTTTTTTATACGCAATGGCAAAATTATCTGACTTTATCAGCGCTTGCAATAACAGGTATTTTGCTTGTTTATTTTGTACTGAAAGGGATAAGACAGTCAGAAAACAGGAACTATCTTCCGTATGTTCCTGCTCTTTCAGCAGCAGCATTATATTATGTCTTCTTTGTAATTTAATTTCATATTTCCTCGCTCACTGGAAGATGGGCAGGGTAAGGGGGTTTTTTGACTGTAACTTTTCCAAATCAACAGATAAATTATTGTACATTTGATGAGAATGTATATAAAAGGGCGAAAGAAGGCGAAAATCAAATCCCTCAAATCAGGACCGAACTTAAAAATCCAAAAAATGAAGCACAGATTATTGAAGACTTATTTGTGCTTAATCTGATGCTCGACAACGGAGTTGATAAACAAAAAATCAATGATATTTATCCTGAGCTTTCAAGATATAACGATACAAAATCCCCGAATATTCAGACATTTTTAGCCGGAATATACAGAAAAACAAAAATCCCTGATGCGTTCGGACCGCTTGTAAAAATGCTTATTCAGGATTCAATTAATCCGCCAAAAGATGCTCATTTTGATCCTACGGAAGAAATTGGCGGTGCAATACTGGACTACCTAGCTTAATTATTTTGTAATAAAATAAAGTAAGGGAGTAAATTCTATGAAAGATAAAAAGGTTTATATAGAAACACTAGGGTGTCAGATGAATAAATCTGATGCTGAAAGAATGTACGGAATGCTTGAACATATCGGATACTCTCAGACAGAAAATCCAAAAGAAGCCGATATGCTTATTATTAATACTTGTTCAATTCGCCAGTTATCTGAAGATAAAGCTTATAGCCAGATTGGTGTCTGGGGTAAATGGAAGGGGATGACAGTAAATGAAAACGGCACAAGAGTTTACAACCCTTATCCAAAAATTGTTTTTGCAGGCTGTGTAGCACAACAGGCGGGTGAAAAACTGTTCAGACGTGCTCCTTATGTTGATTTGGTACTTGGAACACAAAGACTTTATGAACTTCCGAACCTTGTTAAAAGAATTGAGCAAGGCGAACGAGTAGTTTCTGTTGAAGAAAAACCTTTTGAAGAAAGCGATATTCAGATTAACAGAGTAAAAGGAATTAACGCCTGGGTACCTATTATGGAAGGGTGTAACAACTTCTGTACATACTGTATTGTTCCATATACAAGAGGCAGAGAACGTTCCAGAAAACCTGAACTTATTATGGCTGAGATAAAAAAAGCTCTGTCTGAAGGGTTTAAAGAGCTTACCCTCTTAGGGCAAAATGTTGACAGCTATGGTAAAGATTTGGAACCTGGGCAGAATTTATCCTGGCTTCTAAGACAAATTAATGCCTTAGAAGGCAAATTCAGAATCCGTTTTGTAACAAATTATCCGACTGATATTACTGACGAAGTTATTGACACTGTTATTGAACTTGATAAGGTTTGTGAATATTTTCATATACCTATGCAATCAGGTGATGATTATATTTTGAAAAAAATGAACAGAAGATATGATTACGCAACTTATAAGAAGATTTGCGACCATATCCGCTCACGAGTTCCTGACGTAACAATCACTAGTGATTTTATTGCAGGTTTTCCGGGAGAAACCGAAGAACAATTTGAAAATACTTTAAAAGCTATGTCAGAGCTGGAACTTGATTACTCTAATACAGCTGCTTATTCGCCAAGAGAAAAAACTGTTGCCGCAAAATGGGTGGATAAATATATTCCTGAAGATGTAAAAACCGAAAGGTTAGCACGCCTAAATGAGCATAACAGAGCTTGTTGCTTAAAATCTAATAAAAAATACCTTGGAAGAGAGATGGAAGTTCTTGTAGAAAACTTCGAAGGGGTAAATAAAAGGGGGATAAGTGTTATTACAGGCAGGACACGCAATAACAAAATTGTTCACATACCTTGTGACAGGGATTTGACAGGTGAGTTCGTCAACGTAAAAATTACAAACGCAAGAACCTGGTATCTGAATGGAGAACTTATTTAATGAAAAACATCAGCAAGTAGGTTGGGGTTGCTACCCCAACAAAAACAAATTGAGGAAATGGTTATGGGTTGACACCTCACCCCTGCCCTCTCCTCAAGGAGAGGGTAAATTCTTAAAATGAAAAACATAAGACAATCAAACGTAAATACACATAAAGATGCTTGGGTTGAGATTAATCTTGAATATTTGGCACAGAATATTATTGAGATAAAAAAAGGAATTCCAAAAAATAAAAAAATGCTTGGAATAGTTAAAGCAGATGCTTACGGACACGGTTCTCAAATGATAGCAAAAACTATGCTTGCCTCAGGTGTTGATATGTTTGGCGTTTCTTCTGTTGATGAAGGGCTTGACCTTCGTAATGTAAAAATAAAGGCTCCGATTTTGGTTGTTGGTGCAATTCCTACTTGGGCAGTAGAATCGGCAACCCTTAATGATATAGCTTTTTCTATATTCAACGACGAGCATCTTGAAGCCTGCAAAGATGTTTATGAAAGAACTGGTATTAAACCCAAAGTTCACTTGCTTTAGAATACATAGAAAAAGTCAGAAAAGCTGACTATTTAAAATTTGAAGGCGTGTTTACCCATCTTGCCGCTGCGGAAGAACCTGAAGAAGCGCAAAAACAAATAGACAGATGGAACAGTGTAATTGATAACATTGATACAAAAGGACTTTTAATCCATATCCAAAATACAGCAGCAACATTTGCTTATGATATTAAATCAAATATGGTACGTGTAGGTATCTCTTTGTATGGTCTTTATCCTGATTTGCCTCCTAAGTATAATTACAAGCCAAAACTCAAACAGGTTATGGGATTAAAAGGACGTATAACAAATATTCATGAAGTGAAAACCGGAGAAGGAGTAAGTTACGCTCATACGTTTATAGCTGATAAACCGACAAGGGTAGCAACAATTCCGATAGGTTACGCTGACGGAGTTGCAAGGGGGTTATCAAACAAAATTTACGGAATAATTAACGGGAAAAAAATTAAACAAATCGGAAATATTACAATGGACCAGATGATGTTTGACTTGGGTAATATTGAAGCTCAAGTGGGAGATGTTATAACACTTTTAGAAGATGTACATTTACCCCTTGATAATTGGGCAGAAATATTACATACTATAAATTATGAACTAACCTGCAGACTCAAAGTACGATTACCAAGAGTTTATGTTAGATAATGGAAATTTGAAAGTGGAAAATGGAAAATTATTTATAATTGAATAGTTTATAACAAGAGTTTAGGTCGGGTTTTAACCCGACAAAAACAAAAAGAATTACTGTAGCATTGTATGTTGGGTAAAACCAACATACTAAAGGTAGAAAATATGAAAAAGAGTTTAATATTATTAGCTATTTTAGGTTTGTCACTCAGTGTTTTTGCGTTTGATTATATTCCGAAAAATACAGAATCAAACCCTTTTGGGAGTAAATCAGGTAGTACCGTTCAAAATAATCAAAAAGCAGAACAAACTACTATACCGGCCGGCATGAGAGAGATAAAAACAATAGATGAGTATTTTCGGTATTTACCAAGAGAAGTTCAAAGACATTGGACTCCAAAAACATCTGTTGCTGATTATTCTATAACTGTCGAATTTATCGTGCATCGTGACGGAACGATATCCGGTGTACGCATAATATCAACCGATTATCCAAATGCAAATCGTGCAGTTCTTGATGCGGTTAAATCAGGTGCGCCTTATCAACCTTTGCCGAAATCATATACAAAAGACAAAGTAAAAGCCCAGATTGTTTTGGAATATAGAGCAAAATAGGAAAGGGGTATATATACCCTCTCCATCTTGAGAGGGAAGGCTGTTCGTTGGTTGAAAACAAATCTTCTGCAGTAATATCAAGTGCAGAAAGAAGCTTATCAAGAGTTTCAGAGGTAACAAAGTTTTCTCCGACTTCTATACTACTTAAAGCTTTTTGCAATGAAAGATGCTTATGACCATGATGAAGGAAAACGAAAGTCGAAAAAGAAATAGCGAGAATGTAGAATGTAGATTCTATTGAAAAAGTTAAGTAGGGTGCATAGTTTGATGCACCTTTCTTAATATTAAAATTAATCGCCCCCTCCAACCTGAGAGGGTAGAAATTCATTTTCCATTTTCAACTTTCCATTTTCCATTTTTACATTTACCCCCCATTTACATTTACCCCCATTTACATTTACCCCTGTTTGTTGTATTTTTACCATGTATGAGGTTATTACCTCAAGGTAGAAAAAGAAGGAGAACTCAACATGAGTGAAAGAAAATTAGTTGGAACAGGAGAAATGTTCCGTAAAGCATTAGCTGGCGGTTATGCTATCGGTGCTTACAATGTTAACAACATGGAAATTTTACAAGGTATTGCAGAAGCTGCAGAAGAAACAAGATCACCAATTATTCTTCAGGTATCTGCAGGTGCAAGAAAATATGCAAACCAAACTTATCTTATCAAGTTAGTAGAAGCAGCTTTAGCTACTACAACAGTTCCTATCGCTCTTCACTTAGACCACGGTGCTGATTTTGAAATTTGTAAAGCTTGTATCGACGGTGGTTTCTCATCAGTTATGATTGACGGAAGCAGATTCCCATTCGAAGAAAACGTAGCTGTAACTAAGAAAGTTGTTGAATACGCTCACGAAAGAGGAGTTTCAGTAGAAGCTGAACTTGGTAAATTAGCAGGTGTTGAAGACGATGTTAAAGTTTCTGACAAAGATGCTAAATATACAAACGTAAGAGAAGCAGTTGAATTTGTTAAACAAACAGGTTGTGATTCTTTAGCAATCGCTATCGGCACTTCTCATGGTGCATACAAATTCAAAGGTGAAGCAAAATTAGACTTCGAAAGACTTAAAGAAATTAAAGATGCTCTTAAAGAAGCAGGATTCGGTGATTACCCAATCGTTCTTCACGGTTCTTCATCAGTTCCTGCTGAGTTCGTTGCTAAATGTAATAAATTTGGCGGTAACTTACCTGATGCACAAGGTGTTCCGGAAGACATGCTTAATTATGCTTCTAAACACGGTGTTGCAAAGATTAACATCGATACAGACTTAAGACTTGCAATGACTTCAACTATCAGAGAATTCTTTGTAGAACACCCTGAAAAATTTGACCCACGTGAATATATGGGACCTGGCAGAACTGCAGTTAAAGAAATGGTTATGCACAAAATGCGTGACGTTTTAGGAACAGCAGGACACGCTGATGACTAAGGGTTAATCATTTTAATCAAGTAAAAAGCCTTGTTTGAAGTTCAAGCAAGGCTTTTTGTTTGTTACAAATTGTAAATCATTCGATTTAAAATGAACTGTTTTTCTTTTATAATCGTTATGTATGATGTAAGGCTAATTAAAGAAAATAACAGAGATAATTATGGCTACACAATATTCATATAATAGTTTATATAATTCACCTGAGTTTGAATATCAGGTAGAAGAATTGCAAAAACGTTTAAGAAATGAAAAAGCAAACTATGCTTACGTAAAATTCAGACGTTCAATGGAAAGACGTCTGTCTTTGGTTAACGATTATTAACAGATTATATTAATATATAAAAAAACCGGTTTAGAGTTTCTAAACCGGTTTTTCTTTGCAAAAATGTCAAACTACTTGATTTCAACAGTAGCGCCAGCAGCTTCAAGTTGTTTCTTGATAGCTTCAGCATCTTCTTTCTTAACCTGTTCTTTAACTGCTTTAGGAGCACCATCAACTAAATCTTTAGCTTCTTTCAAGCCAAGACCTGTGATAGCACGTACTTCTTTAAGAACTGCAATTTTCTTATCAGCAGGAACTGATGCTAAGATTACGTTTACTTCAGAAGCAGCTTCTTCAGCAGGAGCAGCAGCTGCAGCAGGAGCAGCAGCAACAGCTACAGGAGCAGCAGCAGATACGCCGAATTTTTCTTCCATAGCTTTAACAAGCTCAGCAGCTTCTAACAAAGTTAATTTTTCAATTGATTCTAAAATAGATTCTACACTCATGATTTTTCTCCTTTTTATTTTTGTTTTGTTGTGTACGTTTTTAAGTTTTACTACCCTCCACTAGCAGAGAGTAAAATTGTTATGCTTGTTTTTGGTCACGAACAGCAGCAATAGCTCTGACAAGAGCTGACATAACACCGTTGATTCCACCAACAATACCAGAGGCAGGTGAGTTGATACAGCCAAGCATTTTTGCGTATATTTCTTCTCTTGAAGGAATATTTGCAAGGGCTTTAGCTTCTGCAGCAGATAACAGTTGACCGTCAAGAGCTGCGCCTAAGATTTCACCTTTCTTTGTTTCTTTAATAAATTTTGACAAAGCTTTTGCAGGTGCTACCTGATCTTCAAAACCAAATGCAATAGCAATCGGTCCTTTTAAAGAATCTGCCAAAACTTCATAAGGAGTTCCTTTGATAGCGATTTTTGCAAGGGTATTTTTAGTAACCATATAATCACCGCCATCTTTTTGAAGAGCTCTTCTGAGTTTTGTGATTTCTTCTACACTAAGACCTTTGTATTCGGTAACAATTGCAACTTGTGCTTTATCAACTTTTTCTTTGATAAGTTTAATCTTATCGTCTTTAAAAGCTTTTGTTGACATTTTTTGCTCCTTTATTTAATCTGTGTTGAATTTTATATATCGGGATTCACCCGTTCGACCTGTTTTCATACTAAAAAAGATTTCGCAATCTTTTTTAATCGCAAAATCTACCGTCTTAAAGCTATTTATATTTCTTTAATATAAGGAATACTGACCAGGCTGTTTTTATTATTTGTGCCTTATCTGCACCCTCGGCAATCTCGGCTAGCTCTAGAAGATTTGAATCCTAACAGGATACTAACTGTCTGCGATTATGTATAAATGCTAACAAAGACAAAATTAAATGTCAAGAGGGGGGGGAGGAGGTAAATATTTAGGGGTAAATATTAAAGGTAAATACAATTGACCTAAAAGTAAAGGTCAAGTATATAATAAATTTTGGTAACTATATATCTTTTTACACAAAGTATGACAATTGTCCTGTCATACTGAGCATAAGCGAAGTATCTCATAAAATAGAGATTCTTCGGGC
>CACWIL010000130.1 GCA_902760905.1 uncultured bacterium | reverse complement strand
TATATTACAGCTAATATAAGAAATACGGTAGCCCAACTTTTATTATTTTTACCAACCTTAACATTTTGTTTTTTCTGTTTCGGTATTTCGTGCACTATTTCAGGTTCTATTGCTTCTTGTTTATTTGACATTTTTACTCCTTGTTAACTATTTATATTTTTCCACAGGGAACCTCATTTTTTATATTTTCTGCTATATTTTTAATTTTCTGTATTGGTAATTCTCTTTTTGTACAAACATTTTTATACAGTTCTTCTTTTTGTAAACAATTTATTTCTTTTATAATTAAATTAAACTCATTTAATAATGTATCTGAAGATTTTTTACCGATATTTTGCTCAATCAACATCTCTGCAAACTCTTTTTTATATCCCCATTCACAAATTTTTTCAAATGCAAATTCTTTTGCAAAACTTTCAGCATTTTTATTTGTTTCTAAAAATTTATTAATCTTTGCAAACATAGGAAGAAAAATAATTTCACCAACAACTCTTGCTAATGAATCAAGACCACTCCCTTTCTGAAAACATTTTGATTTCCCTTTTAGAGAAAAATAAAGTATGGGAATAAGTGATATTCCCACAAATAAGACAGGAATCATATTGTTATGTTCTTGTTTGGCTTTTTTAACTGCAGCATCTATTCGTTTTTGCTTCATATTTGATTGTATGCCAAAACATCTAAAACCTTTATCTATCCATCCAGCAGTCTTTGTAATAAGAAGACCTTCCTCTTTTTTTTTAGCAATATCAGTAATTGTTTTTATTTGTGCCATATAACTTAAAAACATCACATATAAAACTATAACAGTAATTAATATTATGATAAATTTTATTGATTTTCCACCATAATAACTTTTAAAAGCTTTTTGACTTTGCAAACATTCAATCATAGTTTTTTATTTTTCCTTTATTATTAAGCATTCTCTCTTTTAAAAGTTTCTACTAATTCTTCATATTGCTTATGACCAATCATATCTTTAATAACAGAAACTGCCAATACACACAAATCTATCGGCAACAATGCAAAATTAGCAAGAGCACTTGCAAGAGGACCTATTATTGGAAGAGAACCAAGTAAAAAACTTTTTAAGGCATGTAGCACAGCTATTATTAATAATCCTGTAGCTACATTTGGATATTCACGAATTTTTTCAAAAATAAAATCTAAGATTTTCTTACCATATTCAACAACTACACCAATACAGCCTGTTTCCATAATGCCGTTTGCATTTCTGTAATTAATCGGCTGAATTCCGTAACGTTCAACATATCCGTTTACTTCGTCTACTGCAGGATGAATAACATTGCATTCAAGCTTATCCATCTTTGTTTTATTAATTTCGCGGCAAACCTTTTCAATAGAATCCTCGAATACATCTACTCCAGAAATTCTAAGAGACTTGATTGCACTACTCATAATTACATTAAGCTGAATCTTGTCGTCGCCCTTTAAGGTTTCAAGAGAAGCCGCAGTATTAATCATCTTTGAGATTGTAGAAGTTAGTTTGTATTCAAAGCCTTCTGAACTTGTAACAGGATCTATGAGTTCAACAATATCACCATAAGAAATTGCAAGACCCATGTAAGTCTGTTTAACACCAATCTCATTATTATTTACTTCCTGAATCTGTACCTGCTTTAAGCCGTAATTCTGTGCAAGACCCTGATTTTCTTCTTTAGATAAATCCATAAAAGAAACAGAGAAATTCTTGTTTGCAGCACGCTTGTATTCTTCAAGTAAATCTTCTACATACTGAGCAACAGAACTGTACTGAGCAGGAAGTTTTTTATCAAAGAACACTCGGATTGAAACAGGTTCATCAAGATTTTTTACAATTGTTTTACTTGCCTTAGAAAGAGAATAGGATTTTTGCTTTGTAAGGTCTGCACGAATATAAGCATTGCTTCCAACAAAATTAAGGAGAACAATAAGAATTAAAAACAAAATAAAATCAGAAGCTGAGCTTTTAAACCATTCAATAATCTTTTTCATCTTCCTCACCTCCTACATTTTATTTTTTGATTCGGCACGAACTGTGCAAACAAAGAACAACGCCGTAAGCGAAACAAAATAAAGCAAATCGCGGGTATCAAGAATACCTTTTGAAATTGAACCAAAGTGAACCGATGCCGAAATGAAAGAGAAAAGCTTTACAATTCCATCTGGCAGGAACACTAAGAATGATTCTACAAAAGTAAGTGCCAGACAAATTGCCATGGCAACCGCAAATGCAATAATCTGATTTTTTGTAATTGAAGAACAGAACAATCCAATTGCGCTATAAGCTGCACAAATAAAGATTGCTCCAAGATATCCTCCAATAATTGGACCGTAATCCGGAGAACCAAAAATCTCGGCAGTAATTACGTAGAACAAAGTAGGTGCAAGCATTACAAGGGATTCTATAAATACTGCAAGATATTTTCCTGTAACAACATCGATTTCTTTTACTGGAAGAGTCATCAATGTTTCAATAGAACCAACGCGTTTTTCTTCTGAGAATACACGCATTGTAATTGCAGGAATAAAGAAGGAAAGAAGAATTGGCAAGAGAGAGAAGAAGTTACGAAGCTCTGCTCTGTTCTGAAGGAAGAAGGTTGCAAAGAAAAGCAAACCGTTTATAACAAGGAAGAGGCCTGTAACAATATAACCAATTGGTCCCGAAAAATAAGAACGAAGTTCCCTGCGCAAAATTACAAAGGCAGGATTTTTTGCTTTAACTTTTTTATCGCTCATTTATTTTGCCTCCGTGAGAGCATGGAATACATCTTCAAGAGAGTTAGACTGCATTGCCATTGCATAAACATCGCAGCCGCTTTCTACAAGAGCTTTTACAAGAGCAGGTCTTATTTCTGTTTCGCCGTTTACAGAAACGACAATTTCGTTGTGTCCGTTTTCTACTTTGTTTGAAGAAACATTTGAAACGCCTGTTATTGCTTTTGCAGCGCTTTCTGCATTTTTTGCATTTCCGTCAAACTCAACAAATACAGTTGTTGAAGAACCAATGCTGTTTTTAAGATTTTCAATTGAACTGTCGGCAACAACCTTTCCGCCGGAAATAATGATAGCGCGTGAACACAAAGTTTCTACTTCGCTAAGAATATGTGTTGAAATAATAACAGTTCTTGTTTTACCAATTTCGCGGATAATTGCACGAACGTCTTCTACCTGGTTAGGGTCAAGACCAGAAGTTGGTTCATCAAGAATAAGAATCTCAGGATCGGCCATAAGGGCATGTGCCAGAGAAACACGCTGTCTGTTACCGCGTGAAAGTTCAGAAATGTTCTTGCTCATTACTTCTTTGAGTCCGCATTCTTTGCACAAAGCAGGAACTTTTTCTGCAGGGTCTTCACCATGCATCTGGGCAATGTACTTGAGATAATCTTCTACAATCATCTCTCCGTAAAGTGGAGCCGATTCCGGCATGTAACCGATTTTCTTTTTTGATTCTACAGGGGCTTTTGTGATGTCTTCTCCGTCAATAAAAATCTGACCTTCCGAAGGAGCCAGGAAGCCTGTAATCATTCGCATTGTTGTAGTTTTACCAGCACCGTTAGGACCAAGCAGACCAACAATCTGTCCTGTAGGAATGGAAAAACTCACATCATTAACCGCACGAAATGACCCGAATTTTCGGGATACGTGGGAAACCTCTATCATTTGAGAGCCTCCAAATTTTTTGTATTACCTTTAAGTATAACGAATTTATAGACTTTTGTGAAATAATTGTTTGTTAATTATTCTTTCCATGCTAAAATAATGCAAATGGAGGCTCACATGAGCGATATTAATGAAGTTTATGAATTTATAAAAAAGTGCGGAACTTATTATCTTGCAACTGTAGAAGGCGACCAGCCAAGAGTAAGACCTTTTGGAACAATAAACCTTTTTGAAGGTAAACTTTATATTCAGACAGGAAAAGTAAAAGAAGTTTCAAAGCAGATTCAGAAAAATCCAAAGGTAGAAATCTGTTGTTTTGCGGGTGCTGAATGGCTCCGACTTGCAGGAGAGCTTGTTCGTGATGATCGCCTGGAAGCAAAGGAAGACATGCTTAATCATTATCCGGATTTAAAGAACATGTACTCTGCAACAGACGACAACACCGAAGTTCTTTATTTTAAGAATGCAACAGCAACAATTTCAAGTTTTGCTGCTGCACCTAAAGTTATCAAATTCTAACCGCTTAATTAAAAGCGTAATTTCTGCACCATCTGCCTCCGGTATATTTACCAAAGACATATTTATCGGAGGCAGATTCATTTGAAATATAAAATCTTCCATCCACATATTCTATTTCTTCGGCCATTGGAGGGAGTGTATAGCATGCTTCCATATTCTGCATTGTAAGGTTATACAGAGGAACTGTTTGTCCGCAAACCTGTTTTGTACCAGACTGTGTGATTTTGTTCAAATCATATTTATACACAAAGGATTTTCCAAGTCCCCAGGATGTTGTGAGGTAAACATAATTTCCTTCAAAACACATTCCCTGAATCTGAATTGGAATTGAATAGGCGAGCTTTGCTGTAGTAGTTTTTCCGTCAGGATTGATTTCAAAACCAACTGCAAGGGCATACTGTAA
>CACWIL010000129.1:5453-10057 GCA_902760905.1 uncultured bacterium | reverse complement strand
CACATTATCTGCTAAAAGTGTCTTTTCTGAGGGTCCTGCAAAGTATTTGCAAGAACATCCGCACCCCAGAAGTTCTGTTTTCTCAGAATTTCAAAAGCTGTATTTTTATCATACTCAACAAAATGATGTTCATACTCACATTTACCATTTTCAACGACAATAGTTAAATAACATGCCTTTGGCTCAGGAGTAAACGGACGACCAACACTTCCTACATTTATAACCGTTTTTGTTGTTTTTGTCTGGAATCCGCATGGAATGTGAGTGTGACCGCATAAAATCACATCAGCCTTTACACCATCTAACATTTCTTCCACTTTATCAAGCCTCGTATTCGGCAAAATATCTTCATTATTTTTCCTAGGTGAACCATGAACTAACAAAAATTTTACGCCCTCTTCAGTTACTTCTAATTTTTCAGGTAATGTCAGCAAAAATACTTTTTCGTCACTACTTAATTCTTTAGCATCAAATTTTAAAGCTTCAGCCATAACCGGAGCTGAATCCTGCAACATATCATACAGGTCATCCGAATATTTTGCCAACATTAAATCAGTATTTCCCTGAATCATTTTATATTTTTTATTTGATAATTTATTCTTAAAAAAATTAATAACATCTGCCGGCTGAGGACCTGCCATTGCATAATCTCCGAGAACAAAAATTTTGTCACACTTTTGTTCTTTAATATCATCAAAAACTGCATTCAATGCTTGCATATTTCCGTGTATATCTGACATAACTGCTATTTTCATAAAATTTTCCTCTTTTTTTACTTCGTGCTAAAATTATTCTATGATAAACAGAAGAAAATCAAAACAAATTCAAATTGGTAATATAAAAATCGGAGGAGATGCTCCAATCAGCGTTCAATCTATGTGTAATACAGACACAAGAGATGTACTAAAAACGCTTGATCAAATTAATGAGCTTGCGTCTGCAGGCTGTGAGATAGTAAGACTTGCAGTATTAAATAAAGATGCTGCTGCTGCAATAAAAGATATCGTTGCTAAATCACAGGTTCCGCTTGTTGCTGATATTCATTTTGATTACAGACTTGCACTAACCTGTATCGAAAACGGCATTCATGCCCTTAGAATTAACCCGGGCAATATCGGCAAAAGAGAACATACAATAAAAGTCGTTGAGGCGGCAAAAAGTCATAATATACCAATAAGGATAGGTATTAACGGAGGATCTCTTGAGAAAGAGTTTGCCGAGATGGACTTACCATTGCATGAAAAAATGGTTTTAAGCGCCCTAAGACATCTGGAAATTTTAGAAGATTTAAATTTCTACGACACAAAAATCTCTTTGAAATCTTCTGATGTAATGACAACAATTGAAGCTTACAAACTAATAGCAGAAAAGGTAGACTATCCTCTTCACATTGGTGTTACAGAAGCAGGTACGTTGAAATCCGGACTTATAAAATCGTCTGTAGGTATCGGTTCCCTGTTAAGTCAAGGCATTGGAGACACAATCAGAGTATCGCTGACAGAAAATCCTGTTGAAGAAGTGCATGCCGGATTTGGCATACTAAAATCCCTCGGACTACGAGAAAAAGGAGTAAATTTTATATCTTGTCCGACATGCGGCAGAACTCAAATTGATTTAATAGGACTTGCAAAACAAGTTGAAGAGAGATTCAAAAACCTTAACATTCCAATAACAATTGCTGTTATGGGTTGTCCTGTTAATGGACCCGGAGAAGCAAAACATGCAGATTTTGGAATTGCTGGCGCAATAAAAGAAGGCTATATTTTTAAAAAAGGAGAAATTATAGCAAAAGTTCCTGAAGCCGACTTGATTAATTCGTTAGAAAATATTATAATGGAATCGTATAGTTTAGTTAAATAAGAATGGGTGCTATGAAGAAAAATTTATTATTAGCTTTAGCTTTATTTACATTTACATGTATACAGTCTAATGCAGCTGTGACTGTGGAACAAATGACCGAACCGGACTACATTATCAACAATGGATATTCGGAAGCAACAGCAGAAGAGGTTATGCTTATAAAAAACCGCGTTAACGGAAAACCGGCAGAAACCGCTTCTCTAAAACATCGTAACAAATTTGTAAGATTTTGCCGTAATGTATATGGATATCTGGATCCCGCTCAGGATACTGATGAAAGAATACACCACGATATTCATCAATCACCAAACTATAAAGATTTGTAGAGAATTATTTTTAAACAAAAAAGCATTTGCTGTGTATAGCAAATGCTTTTTTGTTATATAATAAGTTGTATGAACAGATTTAGATTTTTAACTTCCGGCGAAAGCCATGGTAAATGCTTAAATGCAATAATTGACGGGGTGCCTGCAGGCTTCAGGATTAAGCAGGCGACTATAAATGAAGATTTGGCAAGACGACAAGTCGGATATGGCAGGGGCGGAAGAATGAAAATTGAGCAAGACACAGTTGAAATAAAATCCGGTGTCCGCTTTGGAAAAACGACAGGTGCGCCAATTTGTCTTGAAATAAAAAATAAAGATTTTGAAAACTGGCAGGATGTTATGAATACTGAGCATCTTGATTATCCGGCGCAAGAAACAATAAAAAAAATTGAAGAAAAATCTTTCACAACTGTTCGTCCCGGACATGCGGATTATGCAGGTGCAATTAAATATAATCTCACAGATCTAAGAGATGTCCTGGAACGTTCTAGTGCTAGAAAAACCGCTATTGAAGTTGCTGTAGGGTCTGTCGCAAAACAGATTTTAAAAGAATTCGGAATAATGGGATTTTCTCACGTAATCCAAATCGGCAACGTTAAACTCGATTTTTATCCTAAAACTTACACGCTTATAAAAGAAAAAGCTGAAAAATCAGATGTAAGATGTGCAGATAATTTAACAGCCGACAGAATGAAAAATGCCATAGATGAGGCTGCTGAAGCAGGAGATACATTAGGCGGAAAATTTGAAGTTATATTCGGGAATCTGCCAATAGGACTTGGCTCATATGTTCAATGGGATAAGGCTATTGACGGAAGAATTGCACAGGCAATAATGAGTATTCCTGCTATAAAAGCTGTTGAAATAGGAGCTGGAGTAGAGGCCGGCTCTTTAAAAGGCTCTCAGATGCATGATGAGTTATTTATAAAAAACAAAAATGTTTACAGAAATACCAACAATGCCGGAGGTATTGAAGGCGGAATGACAAACGGAGAGACTCTTGTCGTTAAAGGAACGATGAAAGCTATTCCTACAATGAGAAAAGCTTTGGCCACTATTGACATAAAAGATATGAAACCGGCAAGTGCACACTTTGAACGTTCTGACACTTGCGCTGTTCCTGCTTGTGCAGTTGTTGCAGAAGCAAGAGTTGCTATTATCCTTGCAGATGCGCTTTTAGAAAAACTTGGCGGTGATAATTTAAAAGAAATTAAGGAAAGATATGCAGAATAATATTATTCTGGTCGGCATGCCGGCAAGCGGAAAAACAACTATCGGGAATTTATTATCAGAAAAACTGTCTGAATATACACTTATTGATACAGACAGCCTTATTGAAAAAACTCAGGGAATGAAAATTACGGAAATTTTTAAGAACTTTTCCGAGGACTACTTCAGAAAATTAGAGTATGAAACAATTCAAATGGTTTGTTCAGGAGGTTCAAACAAAATCATTTCTATAGGAGGCGGTGCGTTTGAAAATCCAAACAACAGAGCAACTCTTTTAAAATTCGGTAAAGTATTTTATTTGAAATCTGAACTTGATATATTATATTATAGAATATCAGAAGACAAAACCCGTCCTTTGCTTCAGAACGAAAATCCGAGACAAATCCTTGAAAATCTGCTCTCAAAAAGAGAAAAAAAAAAAAAAAAAGCTCATTATACTATTGATACAAACAACATGAGCGAAGAAGAAATTGTAAGGTTTATAATAAATGCGACAAACACTTAAAGTACAAATTAGTGACAACAAAGAATATTTAATCGATATTTCTGATTGCAGTTTTGAAAAGCTTAATCAGGAGATTTATGAACTCACAAAACATCAGAAACGCCTTGTAGTAATATCTAAGAAGGTTTATAAATTATATTCCGGTGATTTAAATTTTAGTGATGACGAAGTATATATTTTTCCTGACGGGGAAAAAGAAAAAAATTATAAAAATTATCTGAAAATCTTAAAAAGAGCCTTCGATATGGGGTTTACAAGAAATGACGTAATAATTGCTGTTGGAGGCGGTGTTGTCGGTGATATAGCAGGGTTTACAGCTTCAACTTATATGAGAGGAATTGACTTTATTCAAATACCTACAACTCTTTTATCCGCCGTTGATTCTTCTGTCGGAGGTAAAACAGCAATTGACCTTCCTGAAGCAAAAAATATTGTCGGTACATTTTATCAGCCAAAAAGAGTTCTTATTAATATAAACTTTTTTAAGACACTGGATAAAAGACAATTTATGTCAGGTTTAGGCGAAGTATTAAAATACGCATTTATTGAAGACAGCTGCGGATATGAAGTTCCTTTATTTTTATATGAATATTTAACACTCAGCAGCGAAAAAATTATGCAAAAAGAACCAATCACACTTATCCGTCTGATTGAATACTGTTTGAATCTGAAAATTGCTGTTG
>CACWIL010000129.1:0-5429 GCA_902760905.1 uncultured bacterium | reverse complement strand
TGTTGTAAACCAAGATGAAAAAGAGAGCGGATTAAGAAAAATCCTTAACTTTGGACACACACTCGGACATGCGCTGGAAAGTATTACTAAATACAGAAAATATACTCACGGTGAAGCCGTTGTTTACGGAATGTTTTTTATTATCGAATGGGCTTATAAGAAAGGATACATTAATTATTCATATTACCGCCTTTCTCTTGATTTGCTCGAAAAATATAATTTTAAACCTATAAGTCTACTTTATCCGGAAAATAAACTTGTTGAAATAATGAGAAAAGACAAAAAAGCTACTTCTGACAAAATTACCTTCATTGTACCCTGCGACAAAAAGAAAGTTAAAGAAGTAAAACTTACTCCGTTTGATGTTGAATTTGCACTAAAAGATATGTAGCAAAAAAAATTTTTCCACGTTTTATAAAAGTATGCAAGTAAATACCCCTCATAATATTAATTTTCAATCAAAAAACAAAACGATTCGTTTTGCTGACGATATAGCAAGACATGTTAATAAATGTTACCCGAGAATATCCACTTCTTTAATAGATGATTTTGTAAGCAGGGACGTTGAAGTATGGGCACATAGAATTTTGACAATGCAGAAAATTTTATAGGTAAAATATTAGCATTTGTAAAACCGGTAAAAAAACTCAAATTGGGAAACTGTGGAGAAAGCGCTCAATTAGCAACAATTATAGCAAAAGTAAACGGTATAAAAAACTGTTATATTGCAAGTTTAAAAACCACTAAAAATAAAAATCTGGACCATTCCGTAATATATGTGAATGATAAAAAACCATATATAATAGATACATGGCTTGGTTTTGCAGATTATGTACCCGGTGCTTTTTCAAGATACAGAAGTGAATACCATAATCATTTTGATATTCAGGAAGGTGACAAGTTAACTTTTAAAAAACTAAAAAATGATTATACAAAAGTTTTAAATCAGGATTTTTCAAGAAGTCAGATTAATAAAATAAAAAATATTTTTCCTGAACAATTTATAAAAAGAGGGTACGTTGAATAAATATGGATGAAAGAGGGGGCGAAGCTTTATCGCTTCGCCCCCTCTTTAAATTTTTAATAATTAATTACCCCATGCTTTTGTTGTAATTGTCTGAAAACCTATAATATTTTCTCTGTGAACATCATATCCTGCAAGTGATTTAATTCCGCCATTTTTCATAGCCGCACGAACAGAACAATCGCCTACAGATACAATGTATAAAATATTTTTACAGGTTGCAGAACCCTGTTTTGATGCAACGGCAGTTGTATATCCACCGCCCGGTGTTGTTGCACCGTTGTAGATAAAACCGCCTAAATATTCTGCACTTGCACTTAATGTAAAAATACCCAACAAACCTAATGTAAATAAAATCTTTTTCATATTCCCTCCTTTTTATAAACACAAGTTTATTATATCAAATAATAAAATATTGAAAACAAAACATACAGGTATAGCCTTTTATCATGTTTTGTAAAGTTATTTTTACATTTAGTAAATTTCTGTTAGTTAAAATACTTTAAATAAATAGGGAATAAATTATATTAGTAAATAAATATGGAGGATTTTTATTATGGCGGACATCATAGACGTGATGATTGCAGACACTTATCATTACACGGAAACAGGGAAAAACATTGCCGGCAGAATGCGTCAGTGGAAACCTATAAATCTTACAAAAGAACTAGACTGTAACAGACCGGACTTATGGGAAGCGTTTGAAAAACCGGGAAAAGTTAAAAGAATTAAGATAAAAAATGCAGCAGGTATTGCACTTGGGCTATTTACAGCAGGAGCTATAGCTTTAAAAGCTTTGAATGATAATAAATTTAATTTTATTTCTTAAGCAAAATAAAAAAAGGCGGGCATGCCCAAAGGCCTTACCCACCCTTTTATAAAGTTTTGGTTGTTACTATTTAAGTAATGCACCAACTGCTTTGTAAACTTCCATTCTGTTTGCAGCGTCTTTTTCAGCCTGGCTGTAAAGAGCTTCTGCAGCATCAGGGTTAGTCTTAAGCAATGATTTGTAACGACCTTCGCTTCTGATGAAGTCTTGGTAAGCCCCCTTAGGATCTTTTGCATCCCAAGTGAACGGAACTTCTGCAGCAGGATTGTATCTGTAAAGCGGGAAGTAACCTGCTTCAACTGCACGTTTTTGTTCTGTCTGAGTCTTAGACATATCAATACCGTGAGCAATACAAGGAGCGTAAGCGAATATGATAGAAGGTCCGTCGTATGCTTCAGCTTCCTGGAATGCTTTAAGAGTCTGAGCTCTGTCTGCACCCAATGCAACTGATGCAACGTAAACGTAACCATAAGACATACTCATTAAGCCCATGTTTTTCTTATAAGTTGGTTTACCGCCTGTAGCAAACTTCGCAACAGCACCTGTTGGTGTTGATTTAGAAGCCTGACCGCCTGTATTTGAGTAAACTTCTGTATCAAGAACGAGGATATTAACATTCTTGTTTTGTGCAAGAACGTGGTCAATACCGCCGTATCCGATATCGTTTGCCCAACCGTCACCACCTATAATCCAGATTGATTTATCTGTAAAGTAGTCTTCGAGTTATTGTATCGCAGCCACATTCTTTTACATATTTGTCGATAACAACTTTAGCTGCTTCCTGAGCTTTAACTGCTTCTTCTGTTTTTGAGTTATCCCAGTGTGCCATAGCTTCAGTCAACGCAGCTTTCAAATCAGCAGGAGCTTCTTCTTTTGCAAGAACTTCTTCTACTTTTTCTTTTAATAATGCTCTGTTAGAATCTACAGCCAGTCTCATACCGAAACCAAACTCAGCGTTATCTTCAAATAATGAGTTAGCCCATGCCGGTCCTCTTCCTTCCTTAGTTGTTGTGTAAGGAATAGTCGGGAAAGTACCTGAGTAGATTGATGAACAGCCTGTTGCGTTTGCAACGATTGCATTTTCACCGAATAATTGTGAAACAAGTTTAACGTAAGGTGTTTCACCACAGCCTGCACAAGCGCCTGAGAATTCGAATAACGGTTTTCTGAGCATTGCACCCTTGATAGTCTTAGTAGTGTTTTTACCCATTACGTTATCAGGTAATTCATCGAAGAATTTTTCGTTTTCTCTTTGACCTTCTGCTGCTTCTTTTTCAATTGTTGACCATGTAAGAACTTCTTTACCCGGAACTTTTGACATAGGACATTGGTCTAAACATACACCGCAACCTGTACAATCGTCGCAATAAACCTGGATTCTGAATTTTTCACCGTGGTCGTTTGGCTTAGCATCAACTGTCTTGAATGTTGCAGGAGCGTTCTTCAAATCGTCAGCTTCAATCAATTTAGTTCTGATTGCAGCGTGAGGACAAGCAGAAGCACAGATACCACACTGAATACAAGTTTCAGAGTTCCAGTTCGGAACACGAGGAGCGATACCACGTTTTTCAAGACAAGCTGTACCTGTCGGGATTACACCGTCGTTGCTCATAGCTGAAACAGGAATGTCATCACCTTTTTGTCTCATTGATGGTTCAATAATTTTCTTAGCGAAATCACTTGCATCATCAGCGATAAGTTTAACGTCATCTGCGTGAGCAACACCGTCTAAGCTTGCAGGAATAACAACTTCTTCTGTTGCGTTGATAGCTGCATCGATAAGAGCCAAGTTCATGTTAACAACATCGTCACCTTTCTTCTTGAATGTCTTAGTTGTCATAGCTCTCATACCTTCGTATGCCTGTTCAAACGGAATGATACCTGAAACCTTGAAGTAAGCTACCATCATAACTGTGTTAGCACCTTTACCTCTCAAGCCCGGTTGTTCCTTGATTAATTTTTCTGCATCAACATTGTAGAATTTGATTTTCTTGTTAATGATTGTTTCCTGCATATCTCTTGTTAAGTGAGAGAAAGCTTCTTCTTTTGACCAAGGTGAGTTAAGAAGGAATGTACCGCCTTCTTTGATACCTTTAAGTAAGTCATATCTTCCGATATAAGCGTGAGCTGAGCAAGAAACAAAATCAGGTGCAGTAATTAAGTAAGTTGACTTAATTTGTTTATCACCGAATCTTAAGTGAGAAACAGTTACACCAAATGATTTCTTAGAGTCATAAGCAAAGTATGCCTGAGCATCTTTGTCTGTATATTGACCGATAATCTTGATTGAGTTTTTGTTAGCACCAACAGTACCATCTGAACCCAAGCCCCAGAACATACAGTTTGTAGTTCCTTCAGGTTCTGTAACAATGTGTTCGGAATAATCTAATGATTTATTTGTAACATCATCATTGATACCTACGGTAAAGCCATGGAAACCATTGTTTGCAAGGTGTTTGTATACTGCATAAACCATTGACGGAGTGAATTCTTTAGAAGAAAGACCATAACGTCCGCCAATAATTCTGATATCTTTGCCTTGAAGTGCTGCAACAACATCAAGGTAAAGTGGTTCGCCGATAGAACCTGCTTCTTTTGTTCTGTCAAGAACTGCAATTCTCTTAACACTTGAAGGAAGAGCTTCGTTGAATCTCTTAACATCAAATGGTCTGTATAATCTAACTTTAACTAAACCGTACTTAGTACCTTTTTTAGCATTTAAGTATTCGATTGTTTCTTCGATAGTTTCGCAGCCTGAACCGATTGCAACAATTACATCAGTAGCATCAGGAGCACCAACGTAATCAAACGGATGATATTGTCTGCCTGTAACTTTTGCAACTTTGTCCATATATTCCTGAACGATATCAGGTACTGCATCATAGTATTTGTTAACAGTTTCACGCCCCTGGAAGTAAACGTCTGTGTTTTGTGCACCGACTTTACATACAGGAGCTTCCGGTCTTAAAGCTCTTGCTCTGAATTCTTCAATATATTGAGGTTCTACAAGAGAAGCAATTTCTTCATAAGAGATTTCTTCAATTTTGTGTATTTCGTGAGAAGTTCTGAAACCGTCAAAGAACTGCAAGAACGGAACTTTAGCTTTGTAAGTTGATAAGTGAGCAACAAGCGCCATATCCATTTCTTCCTGAACGCTATTAGCAGCTAACATTGCATAACCTGTGTTACGGCAGCCCATAACGTCAGTGTGGTCACCAAAAATAGCTAATGACTGAGCTGCTAAAGCACGAGCAGATACGTGTATAACGTGTGGTAACATTTCACCTGCAACCTTGTGCATAACAGGAATCATTAATAATAAACCTTGTGAAGCAGTGTAAGTAGAAGTCAAAGCACCTGCAGCAAGAGAACCGTGAACAGCACCTGCAGCACCTGCTTCTGATTGCATTTCTGCAACTTTTACTTCTTTGCCCCAAATGTTTTTCTTGTGTTGTGAAGCCCATTCATCAACCCATTCTCCCATTGTAGAAGAAGGTGTGATAGGGTAGATTGCGGAAACTTCGCTTAAAGCATACGCAACGTGCGCTGCAGCGTAGTTACCGTCAACTGTGATTG
>CACWIL010000128.1:1356-5979 GCA_902760905.1 uncultured bacterium | reverse complement strand
TGACCAACCCCAAAAAGAGGAGTTAAAAAAATAGCGTAATGTCAAAGAAGAACGTAATGTCAAAGAACAGTAAAATAACTTACCTTATTCTTACGACAGTATTTTTTATAATTTTTAACTTATACCTCACTGATATCATATTAAAAAGCGGATACTTACTGACAGAAAATCCGGTATTTGATATTATTTTTCTTAAAAATACCGGCGCGGCATTCAATATTTTTGACGGGTACAAAGTATTCCTTATAATTTTTGCTTTTGCAGCGTTTTTATTGTTAATTTTTTATGCACTAAAGCATATAAAAAAATTTTCAGGTTTCGAGCTATTTTTTACTTCTCTTTTGTTATCGGGTATTTTTAATAATATGAGTGAAAGAATAATTTTTGGTTTTGTAAGAGATTATATTAAACTTAATTTTATAAATTTTCCTGTTTTTAACATATCTGATATTTTTATTAACATTGGAGTGTTTGGGTTAATTTTTATGATTATTAAAAAAAATTATTTTAAGAGAGAAAATAATTAAACGATTAGCCAATAGAAAATGTTATGCAGAATATACATAATGAAATTATGTATGATTCACTATGGTATGACAGCTTAATAAAACCCGTTATTCAGCCTCCGGCATGGATTTTTACTCCGGTTTGGATAACATTGTACGGAATGCTGTTTGCGGCTCTGCTTCTGTATGCGGTAACAGTTACTTCTGAAAAGAAAATGAACGGATATGTTTATTTTATTGTACACATGATATTTAATCTTTTGTGGAGTCCTGTTTTCTTTTATCTTCATAAGATTGATATTGCTCTGGTAATTATTTTAATTATGATTTTTACGGCAGTATTAATGATAATCAGATTTTTTCGTGTTTCAAAACTTGCAGGATTTTTTCTTCTTCCGTATTTTCTCTGGCTTATTTTTGCATTTTATTTAAATTTTGAGTTTTTGATATTAAACCGGTAAGTTAACAAAAAATGCCGGTTATAGTATAATACTTGTATGGTAACAAAAGCAATTACGGCTGCAAATATCGGTATTAACTCATGTAAAATTGAAGTTGAGGTTGATATAACAAACTCGCTTCCGTCGGTTTGTATAGTAGGACTTCCCGACAGTGCAGTATCAGAAGCCAGAGAAAGAGTCCATTCTGCGATAAAAAACTCCGGTTTTTCGTTTCCAACAGGAAAAGTAATAGTTAACCTTGCCCCTGCTGATATCAGAAAAGAAGGGACAAATTTTGACCTTGCTATAGCAATTTGTATTCTTAAAGAACAGGGAATAGAAATTCCTGATGATTTAACAATTGGGTTTATTGGTGAGTTGTCGCTGGACGGAACTTTGAGAAAAGTAAACGGGGTTTTACCTCTTGTGAGCGGTCTGAAAGAAAGCGGTGTAACAACAGTTTTTGTTCCTGATGAGAACTCAAAAGAAGCTGCTCTTGTTCAGGGAATAAATGTATATGGAGCGAAACATCTTGCGGATATAGTTAATCATTTTTCAGAAACACCTCTGCAGAAAACTGTCGTTGATATTAACAAATACCTTGAGGATAATGCAAATACTGATTATACATTTGATTTTAAAGATGTAAAAGGACAGCAGAAAGCAAAGAAAGCACTTGAGATAGCAGCTGCCGGCGGACATAATATTTTGATGTCAGGCTCACCCGGTTCAGGAAAAACACTTATGGCAAAATGTCTTGCCTCTATCCTTCCGCCGCTTGAACTTCAGGAGGCTTTAGAACTTACAAAAATATACAGTGTGAGCGGACTTTTGCAGAATGATAATCCTTTGATGACAAAAAGACCATACAGAGCTGTTCACCATACGGCTTCCCAAAACGGAATAATCGGCGGAGGATCTAACCCGAAGCCGGGTGAAATTACTCTTGCACACAGAGGGGTCTTATTTCTTGATGAAATGGTCGAGTTTCCAAGACAGGTATTAGAAGTTTTACGACAACCGCTTGAAGATGGCGAAGTGGTAATCTCAAGAGCAAAAAATTCCATCAAATATCCTGCAAAATTTATGCTTGTTGGTGCAATGAATCCTTGTCCCTGCGGTTTTTGGGGGGATAAAGAAAAAGATTGCACCTGCTCTGAGTTTCAGATTCAGAGATATCGTTCCAAGCTTTCTGGTCCTCTGTTGGACAGGATAGATTTAGTAATAAACGTTCCGCGACTTTCTACAGACGAGCTTATTAATACAAAAACCGAGTCGGAATCTTCTGAAAAAATAAGAGAGCGGGTCGTTAAAGCACGAAAAATTCAGGCAAAAAGATATCAAAACGAAGGAATATTAACAAATTCAGAACTGAGCGCAAAACAAATAAAAAAATATTGCAAAGTTGATGAAAAGACTTCAGATTTTCTTAAAATAGCAGCACAGAAATATCAGTTATCAGGAAGAAGATATGACAGGGTTTTAAAGCTATCAAGAACGATAGCAGATTTAAGCGGCAGCGAGGATATATTAATGGAGCATGTAACACTTGCCCTTCAATATAAAACAGAGATTTAATTGTAAATTTTATTAACATTTAGTATCATAAGTATTCACAAAAAAAGCTTGAATGTGTATCATAGAAGTATGGTTAACCTTGAGGAGTTGTATTGTGAAATTCCGCCAACTAAGCTGCGGAATATTGATGAAAAATTTTGTCCTTCTGAAACTACGCCTTTTTGGTTGTGGGTTGCAGACAGGTATTTCTACGGAATGTTGGAAAAACGCTTTCACGCTTTGTATTACAAAGGGAAAGAAAAGTTTTATACACAAAAGGATCCAAATACTCCGATAATTTTGTTTGCACCGCATCACAACTGGTGGGACGGTATTGTCGGGTATAATATTTGTAATCGTATTTTTAAAAAAGAAATTCGTATAATGATTGAGGAACTTAACCGTTTTCCGCTAATAAGACGTGGCGGTGCGTTTAGTGTTAACAAAAAATCACCACAGGCTTCAATGCCTGCTCTGAAGTATGCGGTTGACTCAATGGGTGATCTGAATAATATTTTATATATTTTCCCTGAGGGTATTATTAAACCGCCAAATCACAGACCATTTGAGCTTCAGTCAGGTATGACCTATATTGCGGAGAAAACGGCAAAAAAATACGGAAAAGTTGCGCTTATGCCTGTTGCGGTAAATTATTGTTTTCTGCGTGACAACAGACCCGAAGTGTTAATCGAGTTTGGCGATATTATACATTTAAATGACGGCGAAAAAATTGACAGACGAGAATATACTCATGCTATGGGAAAAGTTTTGGAAAATCTTTGTGATAAACAGATTAATGATATTCACAATGCTAACTTTAAGGGTTATCAGGCTTTGTACCAAACAAAATTAAGATGGTACAGAAGAATAGAACAAAGGCTTAAAGAAATAAATCCTAAAACTATTAAGAAATAAATGCACCCTGCTCTTTATTTAGAATCATATCCAACTCTTCTTCATCGCTTGTTGAACCAAATACAACTCCAAACAACGGGTTTGCTCTAAAATTTATACGTCTTACTTCAAACACATTGGAAAAATTTTCTAAATACCCGTTAAAATTAAAATCTTGTACGGAACTTTTAGGAAAACCCTTTGGAATGTCTACCAAAGCCGCATAGTAAGTTTTTCGGTCGGAGTTTTGTATAATATTATCCCAGTCAGGATGTTTTTGTGTTTCAAAATAATCGTAAATGTTAAATTTCCAGGCATATTTTGCAATATCTGAAACACACCAGGAAGCAAATCGCATCGGATTAACTTCTATTGGCATAAGAGTTCCGTTTTCATTGAGTCTTACTTCTAAATTTAGCGGAAAATTTTTGATATCGAATCTTCTGCCCAATTCTTTTAAAAACTCTGTTATTCTTGATAAATGTTGTTCAACTAATGCTGCTGATGTAATATATAATTTTTCGTTTATAAGGTTATCTTCTTTATAGAGGCGTTTAAACAAGTTTAAAATAACAGGTGTGCCATTCCTGTCGTAATATGCATCTACAGAAAAATCTTCGCCGTTTATTAGCTCTTCAATCATAATAACGGTGGAATTTACAACGTTTTCATCATATTTTGATTTATTCGTGGCAATTTCTTTATGTAATCTTTTAACGTTTGCTTCCCATTTATCAGGTTCTTTTATTATACGTACTCCAAAATTTAAATAGCCGACGGATGGTTTTAAGACAAGAGGAAATTGATATTCTTCTTTTTCAACATAGTTTATGTCCAAATATTCCAGAGAAGTGCAATAAAAATCAGGATATAAATCTTTCAGGGCTTCTCTGAAGGCAAATTTGTCCTTAAATATTTTTATATATTTTGTCAGGTTAGAATCGGGTAAATTTTTTACTATCCAACCGATGGAATTTTCGGAGTTTGAATAAATAAATGGGTGTTCTTTTTGGCTATAATACTCTGCAGCTTTTTCCGAAGACCACAGATTCAGAACGTCTTCTTCCAGACCGCAATTTTCGATTGTTTCATTGTCCAGGACGGCCCAGTCTTTATTAATAATAATATCCATTAAATATTCAGAAACGTAAGGCTTGTCTATTATGTACATTTATACCTCTCTGTCAGAATTATTATAATACAAACAAGGCAGATTTTGTTTTATA
>CACWIL010000128.1:0-1331 GCA_902760905.1 uncultured bacterium | reverse complement strand
AAATTGATTAATATATAATCAAGTTATGTATGAAGATTTAAATAAAATTTATGAAAAGTGTTTAAATTGCCAAAAATGTCGTTTGGGGCAAACAAGGAATAATATTGTATTTTCTGACGGAGTTCCTAACCCTAAACTGATGCTGATTGGTGAAGCACCCGGATTTTATGAAGATAAGGAAGGAAAACCCTTTGTCGGTAAAGCAGGGCAGCTCCTTGATAAAATATTTGCATCAGTAGGGCTGACACGAAAACGTGATGTTTATATTTGTAATACGGTAAAATGCAGACCCCCTGAAAACAGAAATCCCGAGCCTGCTGAAAAAGAAGCCTGTTGGGAATATTTGAAAGCTCAGTCAATATTGGGAAATGTTGGCGGGATTACAAAAATAAGGGGTAAATGGTATAAAGGCGGTGATAATGTTTATGGTGCAAAGCTCATGCCAATTTTTCATCCGTCGTATTTGCTTAGAAATGATTCCCGTGCAAAAGGCAGTCCTAAGTGGTTAATGTGGCAGGATATTCAGGAAATAAAAAGAGAATACGAAAAGCTGGAATAAACTGTTTGCTTAATGTATTCTCGTATTATTTAAATTTCTAAAATCGATTGAGTTATACTATACCATTTTCATTTGCAACTTGTTCTGCATGCTCTTTAGTATATCCATTTCGGATTAAATCATTTATGAAATCTTCTCTTGTATGTTTTTTCTGATTTGCCGCTTTAACTTTTACTTTTGAAGCAGTCTCCGGTTTTTTCTTCTTTTCGATTGCGACATCACCTTCTTCACCGCTATATTTGTGGACATTTGGTACTTCACCATAAGTCTTTTTTATCCAGTTTTCACAAGCTGCTTCAGTATCATGCGAGTTACCCTCACCAGAAGCTATTGTATTATTATTTTGTACTGGTTTGTTATTTTCTGTTTCTTGGCTGTCTGTTTCTTCCGGTTCAGCCGAAGAAGTTGTTTTTGTTACAGATTCTTCTTTAGCCTTCTGAGCTTTTTTGTACTGTTCTAATTGCTCTTCAGGTGAAACATAGGTCCCCGCTGTTATATCTTCAACAACTTTTTTAAGGTTCTTTTCACAAGTCTGAAGTCCTTCTTTTATTTTTTCTGGATCAAATGTAAATTTTTTAATATTTTTTTCAATAATAGCCTGCCCATTTTGTAAATTTGTTATTAATTGTTGCAATAAAGGCAAATCATTTTTATCAACTACGCCATCTCCACTTGCGTCAGCTCTGGTATCAAGAAGTTTTGCAGCTTCATCCCACAGTTGATTAAATAGGGAACGGGTTTCTTGCTCTTTCTTAGGTTTTATGCTTTTAAA
>CACWIL010000127.1 GCA_902760905.1 uncultured bacterium | reverse complement strand
TGGCTCAGTATCTAACCTAACCTATATTTTAAAATAACACATCAATCTAAAAATGCAAGCTAAATAATACTTTTTCTGAAATATTCTATCCACTGTATTAAATCTGTTATTTCATAAGGTTTTGGCAGGTATAAGTCAACTCCTGAATCAAGAACTGTTGATTTTTCGTGCACTGATGTTGTTACTATTATTTTTGAGTTTACAAAATTTGGATTACATTTGATTTTCCTGCAAAATTCTAGTTCTTCCAAATTATCACCACTATCTATTATTAATATTGCCGGCTGTACAGGATTTTCCTCGTTTAGAGTTTCTGATATATCATATCCCTGAAGTTCCAATGTTGTTCTTAAAAGCAGTGCAAGTGCTTCATCCGGTTCTTTTATATATATATTATTGACAATTAAATCTGAGTTTGCGGAATTTTTGCCGGTTAGCCTTTTTCTGTCAATTATATAATTTGAACCACTCGGTATTTTTGCAGATTTTTTTATGGAATATAACCGTTCTACAAGTCCGGATACCGAAGATATCTGTTCATAACTTTCCAGCATACCTCCAATCTGAACAGATACGAAATTCGCTCTCATGCCGGCTAATCTGTCGCTTTTCATCAGCATGTATCCTCTTTTTGCATCCTGCTCAGAATAAAACTTAGGTGCGACCGTATCAAATGCAAAAGTCAAAAATGCTGCAAGTTTTTCAGCTCTATAAACATTTGTTATTATAACAAAATTTGTTTCATTTAGCTGTCCGAAAAAGTCATTAGGTTCAAGTGAGGACTTTGCTATTGCAACAAACGTTTGTATCAGTTTATCTGAGGCAATATCCGAATACACACTTTTATAATTTTCAACATTTTCGAGACCAATGAGCAGCGTTGCGTGATGCTGTCCTTCATGCAATACGCGTTTGAGAGCTTTTTCTACAATTTTGTTATTTGGAAGCAGAGTCTTGTTATCAAGATTCAGCTCTATATCACGTCTTAAATGTGCTTTTATTCTTGTTTTAAATTCTTCTATGTTTACAGGCTCACTCAAAAAATCATCTGCACCGCTATCAAGAACAAGTATTCTGTCACTTGTATCCGCAGATTTTGAAAGCGCAATTATTACAGGTCTTGTATTAAAAGTTAGGCTTCTTATTTTTTCACAAAAGTCGCTTAATTTTTCTTCAATACTGTCTGATACGATAATCATATCCGGCTCCAGTTCCTGAATATTCAGCAGGGCATCTTTCAGGTTATTGGATATAATAACCGAGGTATCCGAATCTTCGATATTTTTTTTATATTTAGCCGGAAGTTCCTTCCTTTTGTCTATAATTAAGATTTTTGAGAGCATTTAAGCACCTCCTCATCATTATAAACAGGAAATGTTACTATGAATGTTGTTCCATTCCCTTCTTCGCTTTCGAAGGTTATTTGTCCGTTCATCACTTCAACAAGCTGCTTTGTTATGTATAGTCCAAGTCCATTTCCCTGAGTTTTGCTGGTAAGGTGATTTTCTATTCGACTGAATTTTTTAAACAGTTTATCTGAATCTTCTTTTTTAATTCCGACACCTTCGTCTTTAACTCTTATGATAATTTTGTCACCCTTTGATTCAGTCGTGATTAAAACCGTTGAACCCGCTTCTGAATATTTACCCCCGTTATCAATAAGGTTTGTCATAATCTGTTGAAATTTATCATCATCAAGTCTTGCCGGCGGTAAATCTTTTTGGGGAGCAAAGATAATTTTATGTGATTTATATTGTTCTTTAAACATTGGTATAATACTGTTTATTGAAGCATTTACAAATACCTTTTTCATAACGGTACTTCCATCATTTGCTTTTGAAACAGTTAAGATGTTTTCAACGAGATTTATAAGTCTGTTTGACTGGTCCTCGATGATTTTTATAAACTTCTTTTTGTTTTCATCATCAATCCTGTCCCACGAAGACAGCAAAGTCTGAGAAAACCCCCTGATACTTGTCAAAGGGGTTCTCATCTCGTGTGATACTGTTGATATGAATTCGTCCTGAATAGAGTTTTTCAATTTTTACACCAAACTTTCGTCCGACTTGCAGATTAGTTAATCTTTCAAAATATTTACCCCTACCCCTGCTCTTCTTCAGTCATAAATTCTTTTTTTGCTTCTTCAATAGCTTCCGTTAATATATCTAACTGATCCGGAGCAAAAGTTACACCTTTTTTTGTAGGAAGCCAGGTTGCACCGTCATCTGTTGTATAGAATATTCTCAAGTTAAAATAACTTTTTCCTCTGTATTCTGAAATAGAAATTTGTAATTGTTCTGTATCTGTTCTTTGAATACTTGCCAATAATTTTGATTCTGCCATAATTCTCTCCTTTTTGTGTGAATGTTACAAACTGATTATAGCATGTCAAAAATTTATACAAAAACTTTTGTCCCTTTATTACAAAATGTTAATAAATCAGCTTATATTTACAGTTTATTTGCCCGATTCGTCAATTTGGGGTAATATAAGGTTATGAATAAGGGGAAGATAGTAATAGTTGATGATGAAAAGATGTTCACTTCAGCATTAAAAGTTTTGATGCGTGTTGAGGGGTTCACAGATGCTCATTGTTTTAATTCCCCAAAAGAAGCTTTGGATTTTATAAAAAACAATAAACCTGATTTGGTTGTATCTGACTTTTTAATGCCTGATATGAACGGATTGGAGTTTTTAACGGAAGTAAACAAACTTTATCCAGAAGTCAGTAAGATACTTTTAACAGGTTATGCCGACAAGGAAAATGCAATAAAAGCCATTAATGAAGTAGGACTTTACCGTTATATTGAAAAACCATGGAAAGATAATGATTTAATCATTGATATCAAAAACGGTATTGAAAGAAGTTATTTATTATCAGAACTCAGACAAAAGATTGATGAGCTGGAAATTGCAAAAAAAGAGCTTGAGAAGTATTCACATAATCTTGAAGAAATTGTTGAAGAACGTACAGCTGACTTAAAACAGTCAAATGCAAAACTTGAAGGTCTTTTTAATTATTGCGCAGACGGAATCTTAATTATTAATGAAGATGGTATTATAGAACAGGTAAATCCTGCCTGCGAAAACATGATAGGGCATATTAACACAAAACTTATTAACTCTTCTATTGATGATTTTCTGTTCGGCAAAAAAACTTTTATTTCTAAAGAACTTCATAGTCTTGAAGCAAATGAACTTATGCTGAGAGATTTCTTTATTAAAAATCCGTTTTCTAATTCTGAAATTCCTGTTGACGTCAGCTTTGCCAGAATAAACCCAGATGATGAGTACAAGCGTTTTGTCGGTGTTATCAGAGATGTGACAGAACAAAAGAAAGCTGATAAACTCAGAGATGATTTTATTGCTACTCTGACCCACGATTTAAGGACACCGCTTCTGGCAGCTATTCAGACTTTAAAGTTCTTCCTTGACGGTGCATTAGGGGAATTAACAGAACAGCAAAAACTGCTCCTTTCCACTATGTATAAAAGTAATGAAGATTTGCTTGGTTTGGTTAATGCACTATTGGAGGTTTATAAATATGATGCTGATAAGCTTGTATTAACAAAAACAAATTTTAACATAGCTGATTTGGTTAATCAGGTTTACAACGAACTTCTTCCTCTTGCCCAGTCAAAGAAAATTGATTTTACAGTAGAAACAGAGCTTACCGATACTGAAATTAATGCAGACAGAAGCGAACTCAGACGTGTTATTTGTAACCTGTGCGGAAACGCAATTAATTACACTCAGGAAGGCGGAAAAGTTACGGTAACACTAAAAGCCGAAGAGAATGATTTAATCTTTTCTGTTGCAGACAACGGTTCTGGGATTCCACAGGAAGATATTCCAAATATGTTCCAGAGATTTTCTCAGGGAACAACTAAAAAACGCTCGACCGGTACGGGACTTGGGTTATATTTATCAAGACAAATTATTGAATCACATGGCGGGAAAATTTGGCTTGAAAGCATTTTAAATAAGGGTAGTGAATTTTCATTTCTGCTAACAGATGTAGTTTTGCAAAAATCGAAAATAAACGGATAGGAATAAAAAGATTAATTAATAAAAGGTACATATAGGAGTATAATATGATAAAGGTGATGCTGGTTGAAGACCACGTATTAACAAGAATGGGATTATCAATGCTATTAAGCAATTCAGAAGGTATTATTCTTCTTACGGAAGCTTCTGACGGAGCAGAAGGCATAAAAAAAGCCTGCGAGTTTTCTCCTGATGTTATTTTGATGGATATAGGACTCCCCAATATTGACGGTATTGAAGCAACTCAAAAAATCAAAGAATTTAACCCAAATATAAAAATTTTGATATTTACTTCACGTGACGGCTAAAGCGATGTTTTCGAAGCGTTTAAAGCAGGTGCTGACGGATATATTATGAAGGGAGCAACCCCCGAACAAACAATTTCTGCGATTAAGGCTGTATATGAAGGTGTTGGCTGGATAGACCCGGGTATTGCCAAGATGGTATTTGCAAGCCTTCAAAGACCATCATCACAGGTAGTTTCTGAACCGGAAACCGCAAAAACAGTACGTAGCAACTCTTACGGACTTACGGATAGAGAGTTAGATGTTCTTCAGCTTATGGTAGAAGGGTTAACAAATCCGC
>CACWIL010000126.1 GCA_902760905.1 uncultured bacterium | reverse complement strand
TACTACGATATAAAACTAAAAAAAGGAACCAAAGTTCTTCTTCATGCAGAAGAAAATAATGGAGCAATTATATACTCTATAGAAGATATAAAAAGAGCCGGAACACTTTTTTGGCTTTCATTAATATTTTGTGCGCTTCTTATATATGTAGGCAAAAAAAAGGGATTATACAGCCTTGTATCAATCTTACTTACAGTATTTTTAATTACACATTGCCTTGCACCTCTCGTAATTTTTGGAATAAGCCCTATATTAGCAACAATGCTGATTTGCACACTCTCTACTGCTGCTACAATGTATCTTGTAGGCGGTTGTAACGCAAAAAGTACTTCTGCAGCTATAGGCGCTTTGCTTAGTTTAATATTTGCCGGAATATTATCAGTAACTGTAATGACAACAGCACATTTAACCGGTTTTAGCGGTGAAAACACTAATTTTCTTTACTCAGCACATCCTGAACTTGATTTTATAGGATTAACTATTTCAATGATGGTACTTGCAACTCTTGGTGCAGTTATGGATGTTGCAATGTCGATATCAAGTACAATTAATGAGATTTATATTACAGACAATAATAAAACTGTTAAAGAATTGTTTATGTCAGGAATGAATGTCGGTCGGGATATAATTGGAACAATGGCTAACACATTAATACTGGTTTACCTTGGCGGTGCACTTCCGCTTATATTACTTGCCGGCAACATTGATTTAGTAAAATTCATTAATCTGAATCAGGTTGTAACAGAAATTGCTTCAGCTTTAATCGGAAGCATTGCGATTGTAATATGCGTTCCGTTTACTGCACTTGTAGCGTCATGGTTAATCCACACATACGCAAAAAAAGCAGAGAAAGAAATATTACCCTTTGAATAATAATTGCATGATATTTTTGCAAGTGGTAAAATTATTTTATAATGGGAGTGAGATTATTATGAAAAAATTATTTATTATGATTTTAATAATATGCTTTGCATCAATAAATGCAAGTATAGCTGGTACATTTAAAGCTGATGCAAAAACAAAAAGAATCGCTGCAGGAACTCAATTCCAGCTTGTTTTTCTTCAGCCAGTTTCAACATCAGCAAGCAGTGACGGTGATTCATTTTCAGCATATTTAAAAAATGAACTCAAAACAGAAAATAATACCGTAATATTACCGCAAGGTTCAGTTGTCAGAGGTAGTATCCAACAAGTAAAAACCTCTAAAAGATTTTCAAGAGGCGCAAAATTGTACCTGGATTTCGATCACGTTGTAACACCAAACGGCAGACAAATACCTCTTGATTTGTCAGTAAGAAGTTATGACAAAATATACTATGACGGCGGATTATATAAAAATCTAGGTTATGGTGAAGCAATAAAAGAAAATTTCGAAAAAGGTGTTAACATAACAAAAAAAACAACAGAATACGGCTGGACAGTAGGAGATGATCATCCGGGACTTCAATATATAACCACACCATTCTGTGCAGTAGGCGGTTTTATAGGTGGTATTGGTTACTGGTTTGGTGATTCAGTTGCAGATATGTTCAGAAAAGGTCAAGAAGTATACATTCTAAAAGGCGACGTACTAAATGTACAATTAATAAACCCAATAGATGTGCCGGTTTACTAAAATATTAAAACTTTGTAAACTTTTGTAACAAAATACCTCAAATGTGCAATTTTAAAGAAAATAAATACTTTATATATATAAGATATATAACAGAGGTATTAGTTATGACTCACATTCCAAGAATACATTGCCACAGCGCATTTAAGCATTATGAAATGTTCCATAGTCACAGCAGTAGTTATGGTAGCAGTATCTTTAATACAACATATAACTTTAATGGCGGCTCAATATGTGGCGGCGGATTCTTCGGCGGATTATTAGGCGGTCTCGGAATGGGACTTGGAGCCGGGCTTATGAATTTCCTTGGCGGCGGTCTATTCGGTGGTATGGGAATGTTTGGCGGCGGTATGGGTATGTTCGGCAGCGGAATGGGTATGTTCGGCAACGGGTTCCCAATGATGAAATGGTGGGGTGGCTCAAGAACACACACTGATGGCGCAGGCGGAAAAGATAAGCCTAAAAATGATGACAAAAAATGCGAAGATATAGATAGAGAAAAAATTGTTAATCTTCGTGACAAAGTTCACGACTTAGGTAAAAAAGATGAAATTAAACAAACTGACATTGATGCTTTGAGATCTGAAATTGAAGCAGCAAAGAAAGCAAGCGACGAAAATCATAAGAAAACAGATGACGAATCCTATGACCAGTTATTGAGAGATTTGGCTGATATCAAACCAAAACAAAAAACAGAGCCGGTAAGTGATCCAAATCCAAATCCGGTTCAGCCAGATTCAAATGATGCAGTAAATGTAACACTTCAGTTTGCAAGACACGATGGTAATTTAATTAAAGATGCAAATATTAAAGGTTCTATAGTTGGTGTAAAAATGGCAGCAGATGGTAAAACTCCAGCTGGATATATAATAGATTGCAATAGTGACGCCGACAGCAAATTCAAATTAAAATATGAAGTAACAATTAATAATGGGATATACAATATCAGATGTATAAGCAGAACACACAGCACAGAAGATTGCAAGAAGAAATTATATACACCTGCTGACGGTATAGACTTTAAAAAAGAAGACAACCTGTTGGTTAGAGTAACTAATAGCGATGAACCACTTGTATCAGAACATCAAAAAGAAGGATATAACCAAGTAGTAGAATATAACGAAGAAAACGAAAGTTTTAATCTGCCAACAGGTTATAAAAAAGTAGAAAACGGAGAAGCTGAAATAGACGGTAAAAAAGTTAAAATTAATGTATAGAAAATATTAATACAATAAAAAAACAACGCTTAATAAAGCGTTGTTTTTTTATGTCACAAATAGATATCTGCTGTCAAATTTGTTACTAACCGGTTTATGTTTCCTGGTTTTTATAAAAAGTGATAAATCATATTCAACAGGACTTGAAGAATACTTTGCATTTTCATAAATATCTTGACTATCCTGAAGTCTCAGAATCTCACGCTTAGATAGAATATCAGTTACAATCTCTTCATTTGATAAAGCCATACACACACACCTTTATTACTTTGATTATATATTACCATTGTTTTTAATATTGTGCAAGAAATAAATTATGCGGCTAAAAAAAAAGCAAGGGGTTTATTCCTTGCTTTAAATGGTAAATGTATATTTTTGAGTGTAAAGACTTGTCAAGCCTTGCACGACCAATTTTACATTTCGGCTATAACAGGTTCAGTGCTATACTTGGCGACTGGTTAGCAGTAGCAAGTAAAGTTGCTGATGCCTGTTGCAATATTTGAGCCTTGATATAATTTGATGATTCAGTTGCTACATCAGCATCACGTAATGTTGATAATGATGATGTAATATTTTCTGACTGAACACCAATTGACTCAATTGCTGATTCTATTCTGTTCTGAGCTGCACCTAAGGTTGTAATACGGTCTGATATTCTTGCTATTACCTTATCTAAAGTACCAAGCATATATGTTGAAGTTTTATGTCCATCATATGTACTTGTACCGGCACAGTCTTTTGCTAAATTTGACAGTTTTCTTGCTAATTTTGCATCATCATTACTTGCAACATTAGATTCTCCTGTATTATTTTTAGTATCAGGTGTATAATTTGCTGATGTATCACCGGTTTCACTAATAGCAAACAGTGCATCAATTTTACCACTTGCAAAAAGATTAGCAGAAAGTGATATCTGGCTCTTTGATGCTGAACCGTCAATACCTACCTGTATTGCTTTGGCAGTATTATTTGTTCCGTCCATCATCTTGATACCATTGTATTCACAGTTTGATGCTATACGGTTAATTTCTTCCAGTCTTGCTTTAATTTCAGATTCAATAGCAGCTTTTGACTGATCACCGTAAGTACCGTTTGCAGCCTGTTCTGTCAAATCTCTTACACGTTGTACGTGTGATGAGATTATGATAACATATCTGCACCCATTGCTGCGTTATCTGCTGCGATATCTAATGAACTTATCTGTGCTTCCCAGTTTCTTGCAATTGAATAACCTGCTGCGTTATCTGCTGCGTGGTTAATTTTGTAACCGGTAGTCATTCTCTCAATTGCTTGATTTAATGACGCGGTAGACTGTGATAAATTCCTCTGTACTATCATTGAGGAGACATTTGTATTTATTGTAATTGCCATTTTTTCATACTCCTTTCCGGCATTTCATTTACTTCTACGTTCAATTTATATTCTTAAAGTCTTACAATAAGTTCAATGCAATACTTGGTGTTTGGTTAGCTGTAGCAAGTAAAGTTGCAGATGCCTGTTGAAGGATTTGTGCTTTTATGTAGTTAGAAGATTCAGTAGCGACATCAGCATCACGTAATGTTGATAATGATGATGTAATGTTTTCTGACTGAACTCCGATAGATTCAACTGCTGAATCAATTCTGTTTCTTGCGGCACCTAATGTAGTGATTCGAGAAGAAATTGTATTGATTACTTCATCTATAGTTGCAAGCATAGAACTAGCTGTAGTACCGGATTTTAAACCTGCACATTTTTGAGCAAGAGTTTCTCTTGCAGTTTTCTTCGCAGCATCTGTTACTTCATCAGAGTCATCATTTTCAAATAAAGCTTTTACATCACCTCTTTTGAATAAGTCACCTGCTAATGCGATTTGTGACTTGGCAGGATTTCCGTCAATACCTACCTGAATACCAAGACCTGCTTTAAGAGAACCGTCCATCATATATTGGCCGCTGAATTCACAGTTAGCTGCTATACGGTCAATTTCTTCAAGTCTTGCAGTAATTTCTGATTGGATTGCTTGTAAAGACTGTTCGCCGTATGTACCGTTAGCTGCCTGCTCTGTTAAGTCTCTTACACGTTGTACGTGTGATGAAACCAATTGATAATGGTCTTCAAGAGTTGATAACATATCTGCACCGGTTGCTGCGTTAGCCGCTGCAACGTCTAATGATCCCAATTGAGCTTCCCAATTTCTTGCTATTGAATAACCAGCTGCGTTATCTGCTGCATGATTAATCTTGTAACCTGTAGTCATTCTTTCGATTGCTTTGTTCAAAGAAGTTGTTGCTTTTGATAAGTTTGATTGAACAATCATTGAAGATAAATTTGTGTTAATTGTAATAGCCATTTGATACTCCTTTCTGGCGTTACTTCCATGTGATATGCAATCCGTGCATACCGTCTACATTATGTCTGTTCCACATTTAGTGGTATAAATAACACTTATTGTTTATTTTGTTACAATTCGTTACATTTAATTTTTGCGGGGTTTACCTCTGGGTAACGATTGCATCTTTTTTAAAAATTTATGCATTAATTTATCAATCCTTGATATAAAAAACAAAACACATTACAAAACGGACAAGGGTATTCTCTTAAACCCTTGTCCGATACATCCTATTACAGTAAGTTCAGAGCAATGCTTGGTGACTGGTTAGCAGTTGCAAGCAATGTTGCTGAAGCCTGTTGTAAAATTTGAGCCTTGATATAATTTGATGATTCAGTTGCTACATCAGCATCACGTAATGTTGATAATGATGATGTGATGTTTTCTGACTGAACACCAATTGACTCAATTGCTGATTCTATTCTGTTTTGTGCAGCACCTAATGTCGTGATACGGTCTGAGATTTTTGAGATTACTCTGTCTAAAGTTCCCAACATATCAGTTGGAGTTTTTGCACCTGTACCTGTGCTTGTACCTGCACAATCTTTTGCTAATTTTGCCAATGCTGCGTCTTCTGTACCTGTTGGAGAATATGCTCCATCACCTGTTACATTAAACAAAGAAGATATTTTACCACTTGCAAACAAATTAGCATCAAGTGATATTTGACTCTTTGATGGAGTTCCGTCAATACCAACCTGAATTGCTTTTGCTGAATTATTAGTTCCGTCCATCATTTTGATACCATTGTATTCACAGTTTGATGCAATACGGTTAATTTCTTCAAGTCTTGCTTTAATTTTGATAACATATCTGCACCCATTGCTGCGTTATCTGCTGCGATATCTAATGAACTTATCTGTGCTTCCCAGTTTCTTGCAATTGAATAACCTGCTGCGTTGTCTGCTGCGTGGTTAATTTTATATCCGGTTGTCATTCTTTCAATAGCTTGATTTAAAGACGCTGTTGATTGAGACAAATTCCTTTGTACTATCATTGATGAAACGTTTGTATTAATTGTGATTGCCATAACATACTCCTTTCAGGCATTATATATAAGCTATATAGTAGGCTTCCTTGTTCCCTACATTTCTTCAGTTCCACATGTCACGCAATCAATAACAGCAAATTAGAAATTTGTTACAAATCTTAATAATATCAGCCTAAAAATATTGTTTTTGCTATACTTTTTAATATAGGAGCTGTCATGGGGAAAATTATTATTGATAACAACAGATGCAAAACTTGTTACATTTGTACAGAAACCTGTCCGAAAAAATTAATAAAAAAGAGTGATAAAACAAACCGACTTGGTGACTATATGGTAGAGTTCAGCGATCCGAAAGGTGAATGTATCGGCTGTGCAATGTGTGCAAAACGTTGTCCTGATATGGCTATCACTGAAGTCTGGAGATAAATAAAAAATCCTCCCCTCGCCATTTGTGGCAGAGGGACAGGGTGAGGGGCAAACATGAATAATGAAAAAGTTTTAATAAAAGGGAATTACGCAATAGCACAGGCTGCCGTTAATGCAGGCTGTCAGTGTTATTTTGGATATCCGATTACTCCACAGACAGAAATCGGTGAGTATCTGAGCGGAAAAATGCAGGAACTTGGAAGAGGTTATGTTTGTGCAGAAAGTGAACTTGCAGCAATCAATATGGTAATTGGTGCAGTTTCTACAGGTGTTAAAGCTATGACATCATCTTCATCTTGTGCAGTTGCACTAATGCAGGAAGCACTTTCTTATGCATGCGGAGATGAGCTGCCTGTAGTACTTGTAAACGTAATGCGTGCAGGTCCCGGACTCGGTTACATTTACCCGGCACAAGGTGATTATAATCAATCTGTTTACGGAGGAGGAAACGGGGACTATAAAATTATAGTTCTTGCACCTTCTACAGTACAGGAATGTATTGATTATACATACAAAGCATTCTATCTTGCCCACAAATACAGAAACCCTGTCATATTACTGGCTGACGGACTTTTGGGGCAAATGATGGAGCCTGCTTGCTTTGGAGAATATCCTTATCCTGAGATAGATAATTCATCCTGGGCGCTTACAGGAGCAAAAGGCAGAGATGCCAGAGCGATTTATTCTCTTGGTCCTGTTGAAAGCAAACAAATTGAACGAATAGAAAGAATCTTTAAAAAGTTTGATTTAATAACTGAAAACGAAACAGCCTGGGAAGAGTTTGAAACTGAAGACGCTGATATTATTCTGACTGCATTTGGCTCTATGACAAGAAATATTAAAGCTGCAATGAGAGTACTTAGAGAAAAAGGAATCAAAGCAGGCTGTTTCAGACCAATTACACTAAATCCGTTCCCGCATCAGAGAATATACGAACTTGCAAAAAAAGGGAAAGATTTTGCTGTTGTAGAAATGAATATGGGACAAATGGTTAAGGACGTAAAATATGCAGTTAACGGCAAGTCAAATGTAGAGCTCATTAACAGACCGGTAGGCGAATGGCTCAAGGTTGAAGAAATCGTTTCAGCAGTTGAAAAAATTATGGAGAAGAATTATGCAGCAAGTATTTAGCATACCAAAATCAATGAAAAAAGATTTTAAATACACTTTTTGTCCCGGCTGTGACCATGGTATTGCAATAAGACTGCTGACTGAAGTTATTGATGAACTCGGGATTCAGGACAAGTCTATTTGTGCTACATCTATCGGTTGTTCAGTATTTTTGTATGATTTTGTTAATGTTGACTGTATAGAAGCACCGCACGGCAGAGCTTTAGCAGAAGCAACCGGCGTAAAAAGAGCTTGTCCAGATAAAGTCGTATTCACTTACCAGGGTGATGGAGATTTTGCTTCCATAGGACTTGCAGAATCTATGCACGCAGCATTCAGAGGAGAACGAGTTACTGCGCTTATGCTTAACAATACGACTTATGGTATGACAGGTGGTCAGCACGGGCCAACTACAATGATGGGACAAATTACAACCACTTCTCCGACTGGAAGAAACAGAGAATATTACGGCTACCCTGCAAAAATGGCAGAACAACTGGCACTTATAGATGGCTGTGCATATTCTGCACGTGTTGCTCTGGATTCAATACCACATATTAACGAAGCAAAAAAAGCTATCAAAAAAGCTTTTCAGGTACAACTAGACGGTATCGGTCTTGGGTTTGTCGAAATTCTTTCAACCTGTCCTACAAACTGGAAAATGACACCAGAGCAGGCACACGAAAGAGTGAGAAATGATATGGTAAAAACATTCCCGCTCGGTGTATTTAAAGATTTATCAGATAATAAGGAAGATTAAAAATGGAAAAAAACTTTATACTAGCAGGGTTTGGCGGACAGGGAATACTACTTGCCGGAACAATACTGGCAAATGCATTTATGCTTGATAACAAAAACGTGACCTGGTATCCTTGTTATGGGGCAGAAATGCGTGGCGGAACAGTTAACTGTGAAGTAGTTGTATCAGATACAGAAGTAAGCTCAGTTCATAAATCAGATTGTGATTATGCACTTGTTCTTAACCAGCAGTCATTTGACAGATTTGTAAAAAGTGTTAAATCTGGTGGTACTATAATTGCAAACTCTACACTTGTAGCTGAAAGCAAACCAAGAAACGATATATATTACGTATTTGCGCCAATGGGCAAAATCGCTAACGATTTGGGAACAAATAAAGTTACAAATGTTGTTTCTCTTGGAGTTCTTTCATCTGCGATTGATATTCTGTCAAAAGATGCCTTGAAACTTGCAATAGAAAAAGTTTTGGGAAGCAAGAAAAAAGATTTGCTACCATTGAACTTAAAAGCACTTGAAGCAGGTTCAGAACTAATTGCAAAGGTTTAAGTCTGTAAATATATTTATCCCTCTTTCCAGCTTAATCCGTAATTAATATCGACTTCAAGAGGTACTTTAAGTGGCTGACCAAGTTCCATTGCTTTTAAAACAAGAGATTTAATATCTTCAAGTTCGTCTTTTGGAACTTCAAAAATCAGTTCATCATGTACCTGCATAATCATTTTAGTCTTAAATTTGCCTTCTGTGAGTAGTTTATCAGTTTCAATCATAGCCATTTTAATTAAATCAGCAGCTGTTCCCTGTAAAGGTTGATTAATTGCTGCTCGCTGTGCAAACTCTCTAATTTGATAATTTGGACTCGCCAGCTCTGTTGCCAGATAACGCTTACGTCCGAAAATTGTTTCAACATATCCATGTTCATTAACAAATGCTACTTCACGTTTCATATATTCATTTACCCCAGGATAAGTTGCAAAGTATTTGTCGATAAATTCCTGTGCTTCATCATTTGAGATTCCGATACTCTTTGCAAGACCGTATTTTGACTGACCATAAACAATTCCAAAGTTTACAGCCTTAGCCTTTCTTCTCATTTCTTTTGTCACATCCTCAACACCGACACCAAATACCTTTGAAGCCGTCATTGTGTGCACATCTTCACCGGAGGTGAAGGCCTGTATAAGATGTTCGTCACCTGAAACATGAGCAAGCAGTCTTAACTCAATCTGAGAGTAATCAGCACTCAATATCAGACAATTTTCTTTATCATCGGCACAGAAAGCAGAGCGGATTTTATTTCCTTCTTCAGTTCTAATCGGAATATTTTGCAAATTAGGATTAGATGAAGATAACCGACCTGTAACAGTTAGTGCCTGATTGTATGTTGTATGTATTCTTCCGTCACGTTTACTGATTAATGTTGGTAAAACGTCAGTATATGTAGATTTTAGTTTTGAAAATTTTCTGTGTTCGAGAATATATTCACAAATTTCATACTCCTGAGCCAGCTCTTCAAGAACTTCAGCACTTGTAGAACGGGATTTTTTCTTTTTTGATTTAAGTTCCAGCTTATCAAACAAAATCTCTGCAACTTGTTTTGGTGAGTTTATATTAAAACTTTCACCTGCCAGCTGGTAAATTAAGTCTTCCAGTTCTGCAAGTTTTTCTGTCATATAGTCAGACAGTTCTTTTAAATAATTAACATCTATTGCAACACCTGTGTGTTCCATTTTAGCAAGAACAATTGTCAAAGGCATTTCAATATCTTTGACAAGTTTTTGTTCTTTATCATCAAGATTTTTTTGCCAGTACTCATATAATTTATATATAGTATAAGCTTCATCACAAGCATATTTTTCTTCATCATACGGCTGACACATTATATGATTGAGAAAATCAAGCGCCTGAGCATCCAGTGTATGCTTTCTGTTCGGATCTTTAACATAACTTGCCAGAAGAACATCATATTCTATACCTTTTGGTGTTATTCCGTTATTTAAAAGCAAATGATAATCAGACTTCATGTCATATCCGAGTTTTTTTATTTCAGGGTTTTCTATAACAGATTTGAGAGAGGATAAATATTTATTATTAAAATAATACGACTTGTCACCGTTTGATACAGAAACTGATGATATTTGCCCCTCTTTTTGATAATATCTGA
>CACWIL010000125.1 GCA_902760905.1 uncultured bacterium | reverse complement strand
TATGATTGGGGTGGTGGACACTGGGTATGTGTGTGGAAAGACTATAAAAAAGCTTTTCCGATGGCTGTAAGTTTGGATGACGGTAGAAGTTTCAAACCGCTAGGTAATGAAACTACAATTAAAAATGTGTTGAATACCTGGGAACCAAACAGGGTTATGGGAACCGACATAAACAAATACCAGAACGGTGAAATGGCGAGAGTGCAGAATGGATATATTGTACTATCCCGTAAAAGTGATGGTAAATACAATTATTTTAACCCAGAAATCGGTAAGAAACCGTTGTCATCTGTTTGGTTTGATATTGCCAGCCCAGCCGATGAAAATGGGGTAGTGATATTGCCAGCCCAGCCGATGAAAATGGGGTAGGCACTGTTAAGTTCAATGGTCATAAGTTCTGGTATTACATAGAGGACGATGAAATTTATGAAATAGATGGTAGTGATACCGAAGAAGCCCTTATGATGAACGACCCAATCGGTCATTCAGCAGACCTTCCAAAATTAGTTATGGAATCAAAATCCGTGTTTGGCAATTTGTTAACAGAAGAATTGGAAGAGTATGTCCCAAATATTGGTAGAGATACATTGGATAATAGAAATGGTGATTTAACTTATTTTTATCGTTTAAGTTTACCTCAACAATTAAAAAGTATTGCAGCAAACGGATTCAGTAAAGAATTCAGAGGAAGTGGTAACGATAACAGTGACTTTTTAGGTTCTGGTACTTACGGTGTGGTTTTCCCTTCAAATAATACTCACCCTAATTACGGTAATATATTATGGAAATATGCAACACCAACCGAATTGGTTAGAAACACTTATATTTCTCCAGACCCTTATTTAGCAAGAAAATTCGGTATTCAAGGTAGTTTTGCTGAACAATTGGAAAGGTTTTTCCCTGATTTATTTCCAAAATGGAAAGCTACTGGTATGCTCAAAAGAATATTGGCACCAACATATTCTGGAAGTGCTATGATTAGACAACTTAATGATATCGCTTTTAATGGTACAGGTGGTAAATCCGATTACGCTTATCATTCACATGGTATTAATGGTATTATATATAATGGTAATGTTGACCATAATGCAGTTATAACATTTGATGATAGCACCATTATACCAGTTGCTTGGAGAGACAATGCTAAACCACACGATAGTTGGCATCCAATTGAAATTACGAATACATTGTGGGATAGAACATATAATGGTTATGACCCGTTGGCATTTTTGAAAGGCACGTATAAGGATTACAGTGATAATCCTAACGAAATTTCCCAGAATTATAGGGTTATCAACAACTATATGCTTGTGTGCAGGAAAGATAACCATAAATACAATTATATTAAAGCACCTGAGGGCGGTAGGAATTTTGCATCATCTGTTTGGTTTGATGTAGCCAGCCCTATTGATGAAAATGGTATGGGTACTGTTAAGTTTAATGGTCAGAAATTCTGGTATTATGCTCCAGAAGATGAAATATACGAAATAGACGGTACTGATACCGAGGAAGCCCTTATGATGAACGACCCAATCGGTCATTCTGCAGACCTTCCAAAGATTACTTCTGGTGCTAATTTGGAAGAAAATACAGGTATTTTTGGTAAATTATTAGAAGAAACACTAAAAAAATAAAAAAAAAATATTAACTTTTTTTAATTTTTTTGTCACTTTTGAATTTTATTGTATATTTATATTTTGCTATGACGAACAAATTACATAATAAATTGGAACAGGTAAGATTACAATCCCTCATTAGTTCAACAGGAGATTGTGGTTTTGCCTATGCACCAGATTGGAATGCGTACAACGTCAAGTATAAAGAGAAATAGACAACAATTTAACTCAACAATATATTCCCCCTGGCTTGACGTTCAAAAAAGAAAGTTAAGCCTATTTTTTTTGAATATATTTAAAAAAAGTTGTATATTTTAAAGCGAGAGTACATTGAAATAGAAAAAAATTAAAAATCTTGAGGAAAAAACATGAAGATTTTGGTTATAGGGGTGTCTTTGATGAGACAGACCAAAAAAAAATTAAAATTTTTGTGGAAAAAACATCGAGATTTTGGTTATAGGGATGTCTGAAAGACGAGAGAACATTGAAAATAAAATTTTTTGAAAAAAATTGAAAAAGTTTTTTCATTTTCGAAAAAAAGTTGTATATTTGATATGTTAGCTCTTGATAAAAGACAAAACAGTTCTTTGACATGTTGATGATTGGATACAAATATGAGAAATTTTAGAAATTAATCCAAAGAAATAGTAAAGTGAATGGTGAGAGAGGTAAATACTTTACGTAAGTGATTACACACCATAAATCGCTGTTTCTAAAAATCATCCCAAGTTTATCCAGCCTTATTGATAGTCAATTAAGGTGTGTACTTTATAGGGATGGTTATGGAAGCTTGACCGCAAACTTTGAAGTAACAAGAATGAAATTTTATTTCTCAGTTAAAAATGGATATAACTTTCGGCTTCTGGGATTGATTTTTATGCGGGAATAGCTCAGTTGGTAGAGCACGACCTTGCCAAGGTCGGGGTCGCGAGTTCGAGTCTCGTTTCCCGCTCAAGTTTTTTAATTGTTACGTAAATGTCTAGTACAATGAAGATGTCGGTTAAAGTCCGAACAAGCCACGAATAGAATAAGGGTCAATAGTATAATGAAGATTACGTCATTGTTGGACATTTATTACGGAAATAGCTCAAAGGTGGGTAGTAACCACCGTGGTAGAGTGTGACGTGGCATGTAATATTCCTCCTTTCTTATACCTTTTAGTATTACATGTTACGTTAAGGTTGCGGGTTCAAGCCCCGTTTTCCGTCCAAGAGAAATATTTGATGGGCAAGAAACTTACGCTGGCTACGAGAGATACGGTAGTCCATCGTCCCATGAAACAGTTTTATTTCTCAATAAAATAAGCAGCTGTCATTGTTTTAGACATCGTTATGGGGGAACACATAAACCCAAAAGGACTTTTCTTGACAGCAGATATGAAAGCCGTACAGCAAGATTTTGTTTCGTTTTTTTATAATTAATATTTGTAATGAAACCCGCGATAATATAAAACAGCTTGGCTTTTGATTTTGGAGAGTTGGCAGAGTGGTCTAATGCGCTTGTCTTGAAAACAAGAGCTCGTTTATTCGGGCCCAGGGTTCGAATCCCTGACTCTCCTCAACTGTTACTTTTTTTTAACTCGAAACGTCATTTTTCCGCAGAAGATACTGTTTATATTATATAATGACTTCTGAATATTGAGAGGTGGCCGAGTGGTATAGTTATACAAATGGGTAGGTAAACCGTAATTGGTAGCGGGCGGGTCTGTAAAACCCGTGCCTTAACTGGCTCTGGAGGTTCAAGTCCTCCCCTGCCCACAAAAAATTTTGAAATAATTTACAGTTAGTATATATTTATATATAAACTGTAAATGTTATGTTTCATTATTTTTATAAGATAACCAATAAAATAAACGGAAAATTCTATTATGGTGTTCATAATACTAACAATTTAAACGATGGCTACATGGGGAGCGGATATGTTTTAAAAAAAGCATATAAAAAATATGGGATTGAAAATTTTGAAAAGGAAATTATAGAATTTTTTAACTCTACCGATGAAGCATTCGAAAAAGAACACGATGTCGTTAATGAGGAAATGATAAGAGATAAACAATGTTACAATAGCCAAATTGGCGGTAGGTATTTTAATACTGAAGGTAAAGTGGTTGTAAGAGATAAAAATGGGAAATGTTTTTGGGTGTTCAAGGATGATAAATTGTATTTGAACGGAGATTTGGTCCCTAATTGGACTGGTCAAAAACATAGTAAGGAAAGCAAAGAAAAAACCAGAAAAAAGATGACACCAGAAAATTCAAAAAACAATAGAATTTGGGTTAATAAAGATGGTAAAGTAAAATACCTACTCAAATCTAAGTTAGATGAATATATTAAGAATGGCTGGGAACTTGGACGTAGTGGTTATAAACCAAGAAAAAATGCCCAAGGTAAACCAATAGAACAATAAAAACACAACAACATAGTTTAATGTTAGGTACCTTAAAAAATTTAGAACACCAAGATAGTAACTTGGAGGTTGCGGTTAGATTCCGTAGTTGGAGTGGCTGATGGAACCTTTTCCTAATGGAAACATCAGGTGGCATACAAATAAGGTGAAATCAGTTTATTTTATCGCTTGTTGCACTGATAAAGCCCAATGAATGCTTGGGTGAAAGAATGGGTTAGATTCCCAACTTCTCAATCAGCGTATAATGATTGTAGAGACAGTAGTAAGTTAGGTGGTATGACCAACAAGTGTTTTTTTGATAATTAATTAATAATTAGATATAGTGCGGGATAGAGCAGTGGTAGCTCGTCAGGCCCATAACCTGGAGGTCGGGGGTTCGAATCCCTCTCCCGCTACCAAATTAAAAAAAATGTATCTGTGTCGGGGAATTGGTATACCCGCGCTTTTGAAATAATAGGAGAAATTTCCGTGAAAGACGGATACACATTGTAGGGATACGATGAGGTTGAACGGTCATGCGAATGATGTCAGTTAATGGTGGTTCAAGTCCATCCAGATACACCAAAAGGCTGTACTGTTAAGCGATTTCGGTGCCAAAGGCAATAAGTGCACTGAAACGGAGCAAAACAGGGTTTGTCATGTATTGACCATATAAATCATGACCCTATCATCAGTGGAAACGGTGGTCAAAACCAAGATGGAGTACTACATCAGCAAGTTAAGTTTCGAGTGAACGTTAGTAGCTTGCAAATTTTGGGAGCATAGCTCAGCTGGTAGAGCGGCACCCTGTTAAGGTGATGGTCGTAGGTTCGAACCCTACTGCTCCCGCAAGTATGCTTCTGTCATTACACGTAACCAAGTTAACCTTTAATGGAACCCGTACAGCAAACACAATTTAGGACCGAACTTTTAATTCGATATTCTACAATGGGTTCTGGTAAGAAAAAAAAAATAATGGAAGTCGTACAGCAAAACAAATTTATTCTGAACCATTTATATCGGAAATGTAAATTGACTTCTGTGAAATCGGGGAATTAGCTCAGCTGGTAGAGCATCTGCTTTGCAAGCAGAGGGTCAGGGGTTCGAGTCCCCTATTCTCCACAACTTCTTTTTTTTTAAGACTATCAAGCAGATAATTGGTGGATACCAAGGAACAGGTGGATTCCTGGGGCTTGATGTATAGTCTTGGTGAACCTGGTTTTACCTGGTTCTGTTGAGTACCCCTACATTCAGATAATGCAAGTGATACTGTCGGCACTCACCCAGAGTATCTGTTTAAAAGTAGGTTTTTGTCTTAGGGATGCGGATGATGTAATTGTTAGAGCGTCGCAGTCCAGTAACAATCTGTTAAGAGCTCAATGGATTGGCTACGGTGG
>CACWIL010000124.1 GCA_902760905.1 uncultured bacterium | reverse complement strand
TCAGGGTACAATCCTTATTTACTTAATTCTAAATGTTACGTTAGCAACAGCAGTAACTTTTTTATCAATTGTTGAAGTATCGTTGATACCCATGTCTGAAACATTAGTAGAATCAACCGGAGTAATCTGATATACACCCATTCTTACAGCTGATATTTTACCAACTCTGTTGTGAGAAGGTTTCAGCATTGATACAGCTCTGTTTCTTGCATCTGTTGAAGCTTTTTCAAGCAGAGACACTTTTAAATCCGGTAATTTTGAATAGTCATAAGATGGTGTATAAACATTTATCATAATTCCCTTATTGATTAGGCCGGTGATATCTGTTGAAATTTCCTTAATAAGCTCTACATCATCTGCCGCAATTGAAATGGGCTGTGTATAATTATAATGATCAACTTCGTTTGTTGCGTACCCTCTGTAATCATTTTTATACGATACATAAGAGTTCGGCGTTTTTACTTCTATTTTATCTATTTTTTTATCTTTTAAATATTGTTTAACAACTTTTAGCTGTTCCTGAGCTGTTTGATATGATTCCAACATAGTAGGCTTTTTAATTTCTATATCAAAATTTAAAGTGCCTTTGTCTGATTTAACAATCTCATAAGCAGAACCTGTAACTGATATTTCATTCTTCTGAATTGTAGAAGATACCATTTTGGTAGACACTATAAGCGCAAGTCCTACCAAAATGCCTAAAGATACTATTTGTAACTTTTCAATTCTTTCTAACATTTATATTCTCCTTTTTTTATAAAAACCTAAACATTTCCTGTTGAGCTATTTCTGTCATCTTCAAGCTGCTTGAGCTGACGTGCATCAACTTTTTCATCATCAGTAGAATAGTTGTTACTTACACGATTCACTTCGATATCTACATTAACATCAGCATCAACCATTTCTAAATCTTCTTTAGTAAATTCCTTTATTTTTCCGTCTTCAAATTTTACCGCAACCGAGTTATTAAGGAATTGAATAAAGCAAACCTTTCCTAAACCGGAAGGAGTCATAACGGTTGAACCAACCGGCGGCATACCTTTTGCTGCTTCTATGTAGTTATCGTATTCATAAGTTAAGCAGCATAACAATCTTCCGCAGGTACCGGATATCTTTGACGGAGAAATCGGCATACCCTGATCTTTGGCTAGCTTAACGTTTATTGACTCAAATTTTCTCAGATAAGAAGAACAGCAGAACGGTTTTCCGCAGATTCCGGTTCCATCCATAATTGAAGACTCATCTCTTACACCAATATGACGAAGATCTATTCTCATTCTTTTAAAAACCTGAGTCAAATCCTTTAACAGCTCTCGGAAGTCAACTCTTTCCGGAGCCGTATAATAGAAAGAGATTTTTCTTCTGTCAAAAGTTATGCGGCACTGAACAAGATTCATCACGAGGTTATGTTTTTGTACAAGCTCTTTACACTTAAAAAATGAAGTAACCTCTTCTTTTTTAAGTTCTTCATAAATCATCATATCTTCCTGAGTCATAACACGTATAAACTCAAACGGTTCAAGAGTTTTTTCGGATTTTTCAAAAAGTGAAGATATCTCTTTATTAACAAGAAAAGCCTTCATAACTTCTTCACCTTTTTCTGTACGAACCAAAACAAGCTTTCCGTCAATATCTTCTTTGATATTACCGTCTGCAAGTTTTCCGTCTTTTATACTTACTCCTAACGGGTGGAAAGTATTTTTAAGATAATTAACGGCATATTTTATCATAACATTCTTCCTTTTTAAGTTTTCTGTTCATTAGTTTTGATAAAACTTCCTGCGGAGTAATATCAGTATAAACTGCCTCATATATAGCGCTTGAAACAGGAACTTCTATTCCGTGTTTTTGTGCCAGATCACACACTGCTTTTGAGGTTTTTACACCTTCTGCAACAGAGCCAAGAGTTGCAAGTATATCATCAATTTTTTTACCCTGCCCAAGCATAGAACCTACAGTATAATTTCTTGACATAGGGCTCGAACATGTCGCTATCAAATCGCCCATGCCGGAAAGTCCGTACATTGTAGAAGGATTTGCACCCAATTTAACAGCAAGTCGCACAATTTCTGCCATACCCCTTGTAAGAAGAGTTCCCATGCAGTTGTCACCCAGATTCATTGAGTGAGCAAAACCCGATGCTATTGCAATTACATTTTTTAAACTGCCGCCAAGTTCAACACCGATTACATCGGTATTTGTATACAATCTGAATTTATTCGGAACATTCAAAGCCTGCTGCACATATTCTGCAACCTCTATATCTTCACAAGCAACTGAAGCAGCAGTCGGTTTGCCCATAAGGACTTCTTTTGCTAATGTCGGACCTGACAGAATAACTACTTTTTGGTTAGGCAATACGTCTTTTATAACCTCTGACATTCGCATAAGAGAATTGAGTTCCAGACCTTTTGAAGCATTTACTAACGGTGTATTTGGGTTTATACCCGCTTTTTTTAACTGCTCACAAACAGGTCTTACACCGCCGGTTGCAACAACAGTCAAAATAATATCTGCATCTTTTATTGCTTCTGCTAAATCTGAAGTAAATTCAACTCTTTTATCAAGCTGAACTTCAAGCGGTTTTGAACAGTGCTTATTATTAACCAAATCGTCATTTAAATCACATTCCCTGCCCCAAACAGTAATATTTTTAAAATTGTCATTCATCAACCATGCCAGAGTTAATCCCCAGCATCCAGGTCCTAAAACAGTTAATTTATTCAACCCCATAATATACTCCTTCTTAATAAGTAAATTATACTATAAGCTTGAGAGGTTTACCATTATACAAATTTTATATTAACAATTGTTAAGAAAATTCTTTTTTGTGAAAATCATTAAACAAAAATTTTTTATTATATATATAACTGATTTATAGAGAGTATACTGAATGACAAAATTTAACTGTGAAGAGTCTAATGTTAATTATAAAATACGTGTTGAGAAACAATGTACAATATCTAACAAAGACCCGAAAAAGAACAATAAGCCGGATAATACTTTGTCTTACGCATTAAGTACCGGACAAACCGTTAATAAATCAAAATTGTCCAAAACACAATATAAGATTCTGGAAGCACTTTCAAGTGCAAATGACTGTGACACAGATGACGATATAGACATTTTAACAATACGGGATTTAATACATGCAAAAAATCGTTTCGGAACTTCTACAGATGTTTTCAGAGAGATTGGAGTAAAAGAATTTCGCTGTGATGCAAAAGCCGGAGTTGCTAATATCACAGCAAAAAATGGAGAAGTTTTAAGAATTGAATTCGGATTAAACAATAAGCCTGCCGAAACAAAACCTGTTAGTACAGCTCCAAAAACATCACCAAAAACATCTGTGAATAAGCCTGAAACCACTAATAAAACAAATACACCAAAACAAACTGAAAAGCAAAAATCTGACACGCAGACTACTAAAACAAAAAAAAGTAAACAAACTACAAACAAAAAGAATGTTGATGCATTTTTAATTGCTTTAGGAAACAGAGAATCCAGCGGGAATCATAAAATTATGAATAAATATGGCTACGTCGGATTATATCAGGTTGGCGAAGAAGCTTTGCATGATGTAGGCGTATATTACGAAACAAAACAAATGGGTATAAACTACAAAAAAAATGACTGGAAAGGCTATATTAGCGATAGAAACAAATATGGCATCACATGTTTATCCGATTTTATGCACAACCCAAGCAAACAAAAAGCTGTACAAATCGATTTTAAGAAAATACACTGGCAATATTTAAAAAATTTAAATCTTACGCAATTTGTAGGAAAAACAATAAAAGGTGTTCGTATTACTCAATCAGGATTACTTGCCGGAGCACATCTGGTCGGTCCGGGCGGAGTCAGAGATTTTCTGCGTTCTAACGGAAAAAATGATGTAACAGATGCAAATGGAACACCGGTTTCATCATATATTAAAAAATTTGCAGGATATGATATTAAAGAAATTACACAAGCTTAGACACCTGCAAAGTTTTTCAGAGCACGTCTCAACACACCGCAATTCTTTTTAAGAACTTCATTTGCTTCATCTTTTGTAAGTTTGCATTTCAGCATCATTATTGCAGTCTTTACTTTCCAGTCTGCATTCATAAGTGTTTCCAACGCAGTTGACACTTTTACTCCTGCAATTTCTGAAACGATTCTTATTGCTCTGTCTTTTAATTTTTCGTTTGTCGGCATAAGGTCAATCATAAAGTTTTCATAAGTTTTGCCGATTTTAATCATAGCTCCTGTTGTAAGCATATTTAAAACCATTTTTTGAACAGTTCCTGCTTTCATTCTGCTTGAGCCTGCTATAACTTCAGGCCCTACTTCTACACAAATTCCGTGTCCTGCTTCTTCTAAAATAGCAGCCTTGTGGTTACATGTAAGAGCTATCGTTTTACAACCATTTTCTTCCGCTTTTTCCAAAACACCCAAAAGATATTTAGGATTTCCGCTTGCCGAGATTGCCACTGCAACATCATTATTTGTAAGCATCTCTGCATCTTTCTTTCCCTGTTCAAAGTTATCTTCTGCACCTTCTACTGCAAGTCTGATTGCTTTATCGCCGCCTGCTATAATACCCTGAACCATATCAGGAGAAACCTTTTAAAAATTGCTTTGCAATAATATCAACAGCCTGAGCAATATTAGGAGTTTCATCTTCTATAGCAAGAGCAACCAGTTTGTCTTCTTCATTAATTTTTCTGACTATATCGATTGTTGAAAGCAAATCAATGTTTTTAGTATTCTCATTCCTGTACTCTGTAATAATCTCACTCATAGATGCACTCCTTTCGGGTTTTATTGGGCTATTGCCTTTATTTCCTCTATTACCGTAAAAAGACCTGTTTATACTATTATAATTTTTAAAACTTGTGATGGGATTTACTATCATTTTAACCAATTTTTTTAATAAGACTAACCATTTCAATAGCAGATTTAGCAGCATAAGAGCCTTTATTACCTGATTTTGTACCTGCTCTTTCAATAGCCTGTTCAATGTTTTCAGTTGTTAATACACCAAATATTACCGGAATTTCTGTTTCTAAGCCAACTGATGCAACACCTTTAGAAACTTCCGCACACACGTAATCATAATGAGAAGTAGAGCCTTTTATAACAGCTCCGAGAGCAATAACAGCAGAATATTTTCCTAATTTTGCACATTTTTTTGCAACAAGCGGAATTTCGAAAGCTCCAGGACACCAAACGACATCAATATTGCTTTCAGATACTCCATGTCTTTTTAACTCATCTAATGCACCTGAAACAAGCTTATTTGTAATAAACTCATTAAAACGTGATGCTACAATGCAAAATTTTTCGTTTGTGACAGTCAGTAAACCTTCTATAATACTCACTTTATTTACTCCTTAATCTGATATGATTATTATACAACAATAAAAGCAGAAAATCTCTAATCATTAAGAATAATTTTACAAAAATTTTACTGAATACAAAAATCAGGCTAAAGAAGGTTCTTTAGCCTGATTTTTATTTCTTATTTTTTTCTAAATATTTACTCCGACTTCATTTAGCATATTTTTAAAGTAGTTACCTATAGCATCAGCAAAGTTCGGTTCGATTTTTTTCTTAACATTTCGCTGATCAAATATCTCATAAACTGGTTTTCCATTTTGGTTAAACCTGTGCAGAGAAAATTCTCCTTTAGGAATACTCAGCTCATCTGTTAATTGGAAATTTGCACGTTTTCCGCCTTTAACAGTGTATGCATCAATATTCATATAACTATAGTCACCGCTTACATTCAAATGCTGATTAGTATTGTAATTATGAAGCGAATAAGAACCATTAACATACAAATCGGGATAATCAGTGTACGGTTTTGATAAAGTTAAAGATTCAACTTCACCAGCTCCGTCATAGCGCCTTGCAGTTACTGTTCCGGCATCAACATCTTTTGCCACAATTCTGTTTGAGCCGTTTTCCAAGTTGTAATCCTGTTTAAATACAAACTTGTGACTGTTCCCGCCATCGACTCCTTTTTGGCTTAAATATTTTGAACCGGTAATTCTTCTTCTTATAGGATTTCCACTTGAGTCTACGCAGGTAAGAATTCTCTTATTCCCGCTAAATTGCTCAAAAATACGTGTACCGTTTTCTCCTCCAACTGTTCTCAATAATTTCCCATACTGCGCTGAAAATTTTTCCAGCCCCATAGCAGCTACATTAAATAAATGTGCCACCTTAAATTCTCCTTTATTCTGATTATTAATTTTTGATGAATTCATCCCCTGTTTATATAAAGCTTATAAAAGAGTAAGAATTGCCTGTTTTTATAAAAGGTTGTTACAATTATTTACAAATTTATAAAATTTCTTTTATAGCATGCGGTAAATATTTCGGAATATCAGATGCCATTACGGAATATTCAGTTAGCTCATCTGATGCTATTTCACCTGCTCTTGAATGGAGATAAACCCCAAGTTTTGCAGCTTCAAGGGGTTCAACTTTTTGAGCAAGAAGTCCTGATATTATTCCTGCAAGAACATCGCCCGTTCCTGCTTTTGCAAGCGCTGAGTTTCCATGTTCGTTAATGAACATATTACTCTTATCACAAATAATCGTTCTGTGAGTTTTCAAAACAACTGTACAATTATATTTTTCACAAAGCTCCATTGCAGAGCCTTCCAAATCGGAAAGAATTTCATCAATATCTTTTGCAAGAAGTCTTGCAGCTTCCATTGGATGAGGTGTAACAATCGCATTCTGAGGCAGGGGTAAATGTATTTGAGATAATATATTCAGCCCGTCTGCATCAATAACAACAGGAACTTCTTTATCCTTAAAGTAATTAATTAAAAATTTAAAATTATTTTTTGCGGCAAACCCCGTTCCGATTCCGCAACCGATTAAAACAACAGAAAAATCATTCAGCCTTCTGTATGCATAAGGGACTTCCATATAAACGGCTTCCGGCAGCATTTGTGAAACCGATTTTATTACATTTGTGTCAGATGTAAGAGCGACATAACCTGCGCCAACTTTATACGCACTATAAGTTGAAAGATAAGCTGCTCCGATATAATTATCACACCCTGCAACATTCAGAATTTTTCCGAAAGTTCCTTTATTTGAGTCTTGTTCTCTTATTGGCATCTTG
>CACWIL010000123.1 GCA_902760905.1 uncultured bacterium | reverse complement strand
CTAATTTTTCAAGAAATCATCAATATTCTTTGGCACTTCATCTCCTTTTTTAATATTTTGGGGTTCAGGTTTGGTAAAAAAGGCATCAAATGATTCGAATTTTCCCTCATTATCCCTTGCCGTAGTCTCTTTTTCATTTTCCTGCTCCAAGGACTTTCTCTGCTCATGGCTGACATCTGATGCTTTCATAATATTCCTATGATAAGTCTCTTCGTCAGTTAGTGGTGATTTATAGTTTTCACTAAAAAATTCTGTTTCCGATAGATTTTTAGCATCTGCTATGTTTGCGTCTGTAACTTGGATAGAAGTTCTTTCAGAATTAGCATTATCTGAAACATTCAGTGTCATCCTTCCATCAACAGATGTTATGTCTACAATTTCAATTGCATCACCATAACCTAAATCATGGTCAAAGATATAGCTTGATAGAGGGTTAACAAGATAACTTTCAACTATATTACCAATACCTCTACCTCCATTTTCCAAATTAGTAATTATCGCATTTTTCAGAACATTGACAGCCTTTTCAGTCATGGTAAGACTTATATTTTTTTCAACTTTTATATTTCTGCAGATTTTTTTTATCTGGGACTGGAGAATCTGTTCAGCTGAATCCTTACGAATAAAATCAAAAACGACAACATTATCACCTATTCTGTTCAATATTTCAGGTCTTCCAAGTTTATAGTAAAAATAATTACGCACACCTTGTTTTACATTTGCTGACAATGATTCATAGTCCATATTAGGATTTACAATGTTTATTCGTTTACCTGGATTATTTGGATCTTCTTCAGTAATACCTAGATTGCTAGTAAAAATGATAATACATTCAGAAAAATAAACTGTTTTTCCCTGTCCGTCGGTCATTCGTCCATCTTCTAAAATCTGAAGGAACTTATCTAGAATTGACGGATGAGCCTTCTCAATCTCATCAAACAGTAATATTGAAAAAGGATGTTTGGTTACAGCATTAGTCAACTGACCGCCAGCTTCATAACCAACATATCCTGGAGGAGCTCCAAGTAAACGCTGATCACTGCGCGGTTGACTGTACTCACTCATATCAAAGCGTATGCAGTTCTTTTCATCTCTGAAAATCAACTCGGCTAAGGCCTTTGCAGTCTCTGTTTTACCTGTACCGGTAGGTCCTGCAAAAAACAGCACTCCTCTCGGTTTGGAACTTGATGATGAATGCTGAATACCTGACATTCCTGATATCGCTCTCTTAACGACCTCCAAGGTTTTATTCATTGCAACCGGCTGACCTTTAACTCGCTCATTGAAGTCATTTTCGAGCTCTTTTGTATTTCCCCTATAGTTTTCAATATCAGCCTCAAAGATTTCATTCTTGAAGAAACCTCTGAAATTATCATCATCAATCATTCTTTTTCTTTCAGCCATATTCGGTGTTTCCACTCTAATAATTTTGGCAGTAGGATTATTTAAATAAAACCACACAGGAAGATCATTCACTTTATTTACAAGCAGAACAACAAGATTCTTAAGACTAGCTTTTGTTTGGCTGTTAAATGTCGATTTAGCCTCTAGTCCAGCTTTAAGCAGTGTCGTGAATGCTTCATTTTCATCTTGAGTTATATTTCCAGAACTATTGATCAGATGAGAAGCTAGATCATAGACGACAACTGTTGGAATAGAATTCTGCTTCATAGCTCTTAACGTATACAGAGGAGCCTGAGCATTCAGTCCTTTAAAAGTAGCGGTAATACAATAATTGTTATCAGCATCTTTAATGGCCTGACCTCGCGTATCTGTGCCACTTGTATTGAAGACTCCGCATGCCTGTCCGAATTTAACAAGAGATACAGGGGACTCTTTCTCCTTCAGGCAATAAAAACCTTTTAAAATAATATCGTAATACGCAATCCCCTCATAACCGTTTTCCTTAAAAATAAGATACAGATAATCACAGAGGCTGTACATTACGTTTTTGTACATAAATTTATCCAATATATTTCCTTCAACGATTATTATGGAATTAATCTTTGAAAAAATATTAATATCCATGTGCCATTTAGGAAGTGTTGTATCAGCCATTTATACAGTCTCCTATTCAACATTAAAAACAGCAATATTACTTTCATCAGATTTTGGATAACCTAATACCAGCACATCTCCAACATTAAGCTGATAATCCTGGTTAGCACTTAACTTCTTACCATTAATATAAGATCCATTTGTTGAGCCAATATCACGAACAAAAATACCGGTAGATGTCTTCCAAATCGTTCGATTTTTAGTTGCAAATCTCTAGATATAATGAATTTAGGAACAATCCTTTTGACTTCTCTTTCAATCTTAACATTAGGTCCTAAGCTTGACTGAGACTTCAAACTATCCGCGCAGTCAATTATTGATTTTAATCTTTTTTGGTGATCTTCTTTAGTTTCAGGAATTACCCCTTTAATATCAACACCGCAGGCATTGCATCGCACAGCTGAACTTGAATTTGGTTCACCGCAGGTACAATACTTAAATAACTGTTCATTACCTTTTTCTAGAGGTTTTTCTTTCACATTTATCTGCTTGATAACTCTCTTTCCCCCTGTTGAAACAGGTTTATGCTCGGTAGCATTGGCAAACAATTTATCCAAATTCTCCGGTAAAGAACCACTGTTTTGAGTGTTTCCAATATCATTACTATCTAGTTCAGAAGTGATATCTACGCTAAACAAATCATTCTGACATTTCTCACACAACCAAGCTGATGCCGGATTCTTCATTCCACAACCTGGACAAATTTTATATTCAGCCATTACATTTCCTCCTGCATATATTTTTGATTCTGTATTTGAGCAGATTCTCCTCCTCCAATTTTTTCTTCTTCAGAAAATTCCACTTCCAGTCCGTATTCAGAGACATTAATAATCTCAGCATAAGCTGCAGTTGGTGGTAAAAAATTCCTATCAGAAAATATCAGCCCTTTTTCCTCAAGTTTTTGCTCAATAATCCTATAATCATTACAAAACTGCTGCATATCACTGCATAGTCCTGCTGCTTCATCAGGAGTAGGTACTCGATCCTCATTATCCATAATCCCTATCTCCATGGTGATCTGTCCATTATCCGTTATAGTTACGTCAACAGCCTTGTCATCAGCGTACTGAAGCAAAAGTTTTTTACAATTTTCTCCATCCTTACTTGATAAATACTTTGTGGCAAGAACTGGATAGCCAAGTTCCTCCATTACCTCATCAATAGCCTTTTTGATAGCCTCTTTTTCACTTTTGGATTGAAGATAACAATTCATTTTTTTTATATTTTTTGCCATTGCCCTAACACTGTCTTCAGAAATACTATAAAGCGATTTCTCGAGACCACATTCCTCACACAACAGAACATAATCAGAATATAAAGAATTAAAGACATCTGATAATTCTTTTCTCTTTTGTTTTTCATCAGCAATTTTTTTTTCAATTTTTGGAATCTGATTTGTGACAAATAATTTCACAGTCATAAAATCTTTTGCATTTGCCAAAGATTCAAACTGGCTTTTGATTGATTCCAATAATTCAGTGGATATGTCCTGATTAACTAATTCTGATAATTTCTTATCTGCAATTCTTCCCCAATACAAACGCGCTTCAAGATCAGGTATCAACTTACGATAATCGTTACTGCTTAATAACCATTCACAAGAACAGTTAAACAACTGATTCAACTTATAGTTGAGCTGAGTAGCATAATCTTTCTGATTTGAAATACTCTCATTTTTAAGTGATATCTCCAGTCCGGAATACAAATCGAGAATATCTTTGGCATCGGATATGTTTTTTTCGAGAACTGCTTCATCGTCACTTATATGTTTAACCGATGCACTGAATTTTTCAGTCTTAACCTTGATAGTTAAAGCCTTATTATATGTTGTATTAGATGCATTATCTGACTGAACCTGATTAACAATAGAATAATTCCTTAGTTCATTATTGAGATTCTTCTGTAAAGTTTCAATCTTAAACACATAATTATTCAATATATTCCTGCATTTTGTGATTCTTTCCTTTCTGATTTTTTCTTCAAGCTCTTTTCTCAGTCTCTCCTCTTGCATTTTCTTTTTTAAGGCCAGCTGTTTTTCTCTTTCTTTTCTGATACGTTCCTGCTCTTCACGTCTCAATTGAGCTTTTGATTTCTTTGGTCCACTCATATTTAATCCTTAAAACTCATTAATCACTCTCTAACTCTAGTCCGGTTATCCGAATAGAATCTGATTCATCCTCACATAGCAAGAAAATCTTACAAGCACTCACAAGTATAGGCACCCCAGGTGCAACAGATTTACTATCAATCTGAATTTCTAGAAAACTCTTTAACGAATATTTCCTAGAAATACAGTATTTCTCAAAAATTTTGATCTGTTCCAAAAATTTATTATTTAAATCTGAATTTGGGGCAAAAAGAGACTTTATATTTATGTCATCAAGAGCTCTAGTTCTCAATAGTCCAAGCAACAGTTCGAGGCATGTTGCAATCTGTCTTAAATCACCCATAGTAACTTCTTTGGATTTTCTTATATTTCCTATTAGTTCTGTTAGACATGAAAGAGAGCAATCTGCCAGTAATTTAAATTCATTCATTGACAGAGAGAGAACAAACTTTTCATTTTTCCAAATAGCTTTAGATACAATAAAGAGAACAGTGTTGCTATCTTTTTTCTCTTTAAGTTTGCCGAGTAAAGATTGTAATAATTCTCTTTGCCAGCTAAATCGACACTCATGAAAGGCTCTAGAAATAACAGAAGGTGAAAAATTACAAGCTTTAGAAAAATCTTCACTCTGAATATACGATACTATATTGTCCGGAAGTTCATCTGTCATAGAGCAGGCGATATAAACACATTCATTTATATACCATTCAGAGACATTTTTGCGTTCAATTTGATTCGATATATATTCTATAAAAGCCTTACATTTATTACAGAAATCCAGATTAAAATCGGAAATTTTTAAACCGTCATTGAACAGAGCATACATGGGAAAACGAATCTTTTTTCTCAGATCAGAAATTGTATAATACTTAGGCCGTGTACGTTCCGGTAATTTTTCTTCAAATATTATCCCTGATCTTTTGATATTTTCCTCAACGTCAACCTTGTTTTTTATATCATATAAAACATAATTAATTTTGTTACCTTTAGCATCAGTAATTTCATAAATAAACAACTTTTTTCTATCTCGCGACTCTTTTGAAGACTTATCAGTAATCTTACATCCTGAATAAATTTTAAGTCTTCGTAATGTATCAATATTTTCAGAAAACCATTCCACTATATCGCGATTTGTATTATCCTTTTTATTAGGGTAATTTCTATAGTAATTTTCTGTTTTCCTCTGCGGATAAGGAGGTATAGGCAATGAATCAAAATCAATAGGAATATCTGATTGAATCTTCCACTGAACGTTTAATCTATGTTCACCAATATTTCTCTTTGGAATAAATGCGAGCTTATACGGATTTTCAGCACCATACGTATAAGTCAATTCTAATGAACAATCAAGACTCTCCTTTAACGGAAAAACATCCGACTCAATAAAAGCTTCATAATTGAAATTTTTACCTCCGTTCCCCTGAACTAGAGGAAAATGATAGAATTTTTTGTTCGCAGGGAGCGTAAAATTCCAGGCAATAGGAATAGATACGGAAACATTTAACTGAGGCTTAATTTTCTTATTCTTTACTAAATTCAATAATTCCTTCTTTCCATTAACAACAGCTTCTATCTTTAACTCAGGCAGATAATCGAACCACAGACTACTTTCTGTCAATTTTGACTCGATATCATCGATAGTATAAATTCCTTTTGCTGTTGACAGACCTGTATGTACAGTACTGATTTTAGGTAATTTGCTGATACCCTTTAACGAAATACATTTCTTGTTTGATAAAACATGGAGTTTTGTGAATTTAACAGCCGTACCCAAACTCCCGGTAACTAAATCAATATCAGCGTTTTCAATAATGAGTTTTGCAATCTGACTCTTATCTAGTAATGGATGTTCGTAATCATCAGTATAGTAGGAACTTTCCTTTAACCCTTCATAAACAGCATCTATACCGTAGAATGTTGACAATCTGCTCCGCAGACTGTCTGAACATGGTATTTTTTTGAATGTTTCAATGTAATTTTTATTTCTACTAAAAACAGAAGGATATCTGATAAACTGAATGCCTTCTGTTTCAGGTGCCTCTTTTTTCAGTTTTTTATCAAAATCCGTTAAGATAGGAGTAAGAGCAACCCCATCAATATAAGAATCAACAACTATAATCAGGTCACCACTTTCCAGATTATTGAACTTATTCTGCTGCAAGGTATCCTCACATATTGCAATGCTTACAGGTACCGGCGCTGATGCATTATAAGCAGAATTAATACCTATACGAATCGGTTCAACGTCAAAATCATCAATAATATCAGGAACAGCGTAAACCAATTTATCCACGTTCAACTCTTCTCTCACAGACTGAAATAGTTGAATGGATGCATTAATTCTCTTTAATTTTGAATTTTGTCCCCTATCTTTAGCCGATAACACAGATTTAATGGTATGAGTTTGGATTTCATAGTCTGGATCTTTAAACACAATTCCATTACTTAACTTATTATTGATCTTATATGCAAGTTCTTTATCAGATTTAGAAATCCATGTCTGCACCATGATCCTATTTTTAAACTTGGATACAGAAGTTCCGTCACAATATATAGGATACGTGTAACTTAAATCTATAGCAGCCTTATTACCTGAATATAAACATTCCACATTGGTTTTCTCTGCAACTTTAAAAGTTCCAAAAGAATCAATCAGATTCTTAACAATAATAGCTGGGTATTCAGTTATTTCGGTACTTCTGATTTTTGTCGACCTTATGTCATTTGCTGTCCCTATGCGTAGCGTAACCTGTCCATCGGCAAATATCAAAGTA
>CACWIL010000122.1 GCA_902760905.1 uncultured bacterium | reverse complement strand
AGAGTTACAAATCTTTTCTTTTATGATGAGAATGGCTTATTAACAAAAGAGTGGAAATCGACATCTTACTATGACAATGGTCTTTACTGGTATGAGTTTAATCAGGAAACTAATCTCTTTGAACTAAAGTATAATGACTCTCGAGAAGAAACTTTATATTTTTATGATGAAAAAGAAAGACTTATCAGAGAGTCTGTGACTGGTACCAATAAGTTCTGCGAATATTCTTATGATAAAAAAGGAAATCTTATAAAGAAGACAGCAGAATGGGGTTCTGTGAAAAATAAATATAATTCTAAGAATCAATTAACTTATCAAAAGTATTCGGATGGTTCTGAGTATCTTTATAAATATGATAATAAGAATAGACGAATATATGAAAAAAATCTGTATAATGACGGTTCAATCTACGAATATTATTATGAATATGATGATGTTGAACTTACAAAAACAGAAAGAAAAATAAAAAAAGCTAAGGACCTTGTAATTTTTGATTTTACAGATGTTTACAAATATGATTCGAATGGAAATCTGATTTATTCAAAATATTACACTGGTATTACAACTGATTGTGGAAATAAGCTTTTGAGTGCGGATCTTTCAGAATCGTTTTACATATATGATGAAAAAGGATTTCTTGTATACGAGAAATCACTTTATAAAGGCTCAGAAGAGAATAAATATTATGAATATTTATTAGATGAAAATAAAAACATAAATACTTCTGTATGTTATGAGGAAGTTGAATAAGATACAGGATTTTGAGTACATCTGGGACTGTGGTTTTGTTATAATGCTTTGAAAAAATTAAGGTAGGTGAATCATGAAAGTTTTACGTAGATTTTTTATTTTATCATTTTGTTTGTAAACGTAAATTTAATTTGCGGATACTCACTTTCTCACTTTAATGTGAAAAAATCTCATTATTGTCAGAAATCATTTTAAGCTTTTCACAAGACTTCATCTGACCACAACTCTGGCAGGTTTCAACTTTCTCTGACATTGCGCACTGCCGAATCTGACACATAGAATCACAGAAAGGAGTTTTTACGCCATCAAGACGGCAGCCTTCACAGTTGATCATTCCAGGCAAAATTTCCACCTGATTCAATTTTGACCATTCAGCAGCAACTTTTTTACGAAGTTCGTTGTCATTGTTTACAGTTGCAAGACGAGCTTCGCAGGTTTCGAAGTTTAATCCGCAGTATGCAGTATATTTATTCATAATTTCCCTCCAGAATCTCTACTTCACCTTCTTACAATGGGGACAAGAAATAATCATATTTCCTAAAACCCACCAAAGTGTGATAGGGTTTCTGTCGCAAATTCAGTTCCAATCCTCATAGCCTCATATATATCTTCGTTCATCATATGAGAACATACAAATCCTGCATGATAGCTATCGCCGCATCCAGTTGTATCAACTATAACTTTTACATCTTTAGCTGGAACATGATAATAGTTTCCCTTATTAAATGTAACGCTTCCTTTCTCAGCCAAAGACATATTAAAAAGCCCGGAATATTTTTTTGACCACTCCTCAAATATTGGAAGAAGGCTTTCTTCTCCGCTAATCATAAAATAATCAATGTATGGAGCATATTTTTCCATATCATTAAAATCCCGGCATGTATCAAAATCCACCGCCAGCTTGAAGTGACTTGTTTTCTTTAATTCAATGATTTGCCTAAAACATCCTGCCCAAAAATGAACAAAAACAACATCTGCTGCTCTAATCAGTTCCAGTTCATCCTGGTTCAAAATCATTTTATCAACAATATCTCCCGTCCAGGAGTCCTCTTTATAATATCTGTCGCCATCTTTTGTAAGATATGTACGATTATTCGCAGTTACCATATCTTTTTCGACTCTTACATGGCTTACATCAATTTTTTTGCCAGAAATCGATTTCATGATAAACTCAGCGTATGAATCCTGGCCCACTGCACCTAATAATGAAACATTGATTTCCTCAAATCTTGATGAATGAACGGCAAAATTAAGAGCTTCTCCTCCAGCACGCATTTCATCTGTTCCATCAAAAACATCCACACAAAGACACGGAAGTGCTATTAAATTAATCAAAATTACTTCTCCCCCTTTAGCAACGAGTGCGTCGAATCACCGTTCTCTTTACTTCATTATTTTCAATATGCATAAAATAACAAAAACATTCAAATGTTGTAAATGAAAAATTATTATCATCGATTATATTTACACCAACACACATTTGTCCTTCACGTTAAAATTATACAGTTGATTATTTAAATCAACAGAAATTTAGCGGAATTTAAAAAAATGGTAATCAGAATAGTAGAAGAAAAGGATGTTGAAGTTTTAGTAAATCTTATTCAAAAAGATTTAGGCTATTTGGCCTGATTTTTTTTTGCATAAATAAATTATTTTATTCATACTATTAAGTTTATAGATATGCTTAGAGAATTGAAAGTGAAATTCTAATTCTACATTGAAATTGGTTTAAGTGAAAAATAGGGACAAGAACATAAATCCTTGCCCCAAATGAAACGAAATAGATGTCTTGTTTCCAATATTCTCAGCTTTAATACCGTTTTAATCAATATGACTACTGTCGAAAGTGCTTTCTCATAAATTCCGAGCTTACCTTTATACTTTCGATAGGGTCATCATTGATCCAATTTTGATGTGTTTCCAATATAACTCCTTCTACTCCATTTTCTATTGCAATCTCCGTTAATGTTTCTAAATCCATATTTCCATACCCCAACTCTGTAGCATCTTCTTTCAAAATCGGGGTATAATATGGGCCTGTTTTCTTACATCCTCGATCATTAATGTGCCATAACTTTATTCGATTTCCCATCTTTTCCATTAATTCTGGAACATTCACCCCTGCATCGGTCATCCAATAGCTATCAAACTCAAAATTAACATAGGCAGGATCTGTTTCTTCTACAATTATTTCATATGCAGTTTGCTTTTCGTTTACTTTCTGCATTTCAACATTATGATTATGATACAACAATTTTACTCCATATTTTGATAATTCTTCGCCAGCTACGTTCAAACGGTTTGCTAATTCTCGTACTTGTGTTTCATCTGAATAATCAAAATTATACATGCCTGTAATAACAACCACATCTGTTCCAAAGCATTTAGCTTCATTTGCCACTTCTTCAGGATTATCCTCAATACTATTCAAATAGCTATGTAAACTGATTACAGCCAGACCACTTTCTTCAATAAGTGATGGCCAATCAAGCTTTCCTCCATTTCCTACAGGCATTCCTCCGAACTTAGTCATCAATTTTACGGTCAAACCTGCTTTATGTATCATGAAATCATTGATTTCGATTGCATCATATCCAGCATCTTTTATCTCTTTTAAAGTCTCTAAAGCTGTTTCATAATTATTGCATTTTGTACCAATCATAATCTGTTGAACAGCTATTGAAATCTTCTCTTCATACTGCTCTACTGACCTGGTAACTTGTGTACTATTCTGAATAGAATAATGTGTAGATTCACCTTGATTTAATTTATTCACAACAATCACTATAACCAATAACAACATAATAGCTACTACTGGAATAATTTTTTTCTTCTTCATAACTCCTCCTGATTTCTATTAATTTATTCTCTTTTCTCTTCTTAGCCACTCTACTTCATCATAAATTGTTTCATCAAATGGTCTTGTTTTATAGCCCAGTTCCATTTTCGCTTTACGAATTTTAAGCACTAACAAAGACTTTGTAAAAAAGTATCCGCAAATTAAATTTACGTTTAAATAATTATACCACAAATTAAATCCATTCTCCACGAACCTTATATGGAGTAATTTCAATATTCCAGGGGAGAAGCTTTTTCCAGTCATTTTCAGTTTCAGCATAAGGGGCTTTTTCAAAAAGACATCTGAGATAATCTTCAGGAGCAATCCCATTCTGCTTGGCAGTTTCAATAAGGGACAGAATAAAACATGATGCTCTTGCTCCATTACCGCTGCCGCTGAAAAGGAAATTTCGCCTTGCCATTACCCAGCTTTTTACACTGCGTTCTGCTGCATTGGTCGAAAAAGTTGCTTCCGGATATTTTATAAAGTTTTCAAGATTCTCCCATCGGTTTAAGCAGTAGTTTATAGCTTCCTTTGTCTTTGAGGAATCAAGAATCATTTCCTTCTGTTTCTTTTCAAGAAGCCATGAATGAAGGTTATCCATGTGGGGTTTGACTTCTTTTACTCGTCTTTCAAGGAAATCAGCTTTTGACTGGTATAAACCAAATGATAATTTCTCAGAAGATTCATTCTCCAATTGGGAAAAAAGCGAAATAAAAGACATTCAGAGATATGAATCTGAATAAAAGCATTTTTATAGTGTGAGATTTTGCGCAAGGGATTGGAGCACCGCGCGAAGCGCGTTCCGGAGCGACCATCGGGAGCGTAGGAATGGAGTGCGGTTAGCGCGGAAGTGCGGAAAGCCCGACCCGCCGCTTGCGGCGGGATGCGACCTGAAAAACTTACGCAATTATTCCAGCGTATTCGTAGCCGGCGTCTGTAACTGCGGCTTTGATGAGGTTTTCATCAACTGACTTTGAAGTTTCGATTGTTACAAGCGCATCTTTGTGAGAGGCAGTTGCTGAAGTGATTCCGTCGATTGCTTCGAGGGCTTTTTTTACGTGCATTTCGCAGTGTTCGCACATCATTCCTTTTACTGAAATTTTCATGTTTGAC
>CACWIL010000121.1 GCA_902760905.1 uncultured bacterium | reverse complement strand
CAAAATCAATTTTTGCCCACCAATTGTCATAAATATTATAGGTGTAGTAATTTAAACCGACATTTTTTACTTCCTGCTCGTATGTAGGACCGTATCCGACTAAATCAATAACCGTTTTGATACCTTTATTCTTTAAACTATATAAGCTGCATGGTTTTTCAACCAAAGTTTGCCCTCTGTATATATTTGTACCTTCTATTTTTTTGATATCATGATATTTTTCCCAGTCGTCTGTAATCTGCTTAATCTGATAATCACTTTTTCTGTGCTCATTATCATAGATGCTTCTGTAGGGCATATGCCAGCTGTTATAATGCTCTCGTATGTAATTTCTTTTTCCCTGAGATACAGAATCATCAAAACCAATGATACCGTCATCTTTATATGATTTAAATGCAATATATGGATTCATATTTAAAGGCAAAATATTCATGCTTTTATAAAAGACTGTAAAAAAAAAATTTGCTAGTATAATAAAAATATGTATAAAACCTTAAATTTTATTCTCGCCAGAGATGCTCTCAGATTTCTTATACAAAAATACCAAATAAAAGAAATAAACATTCCTTACTATTTATGTGATGTAGTAAGACATACGCTTATAAAAGAAAAATGTAAACCAATATTTTATCATATTGATAACAACTTTTTTCCGGCTAAAAATTTTTCACAAGAAGATTATATTTTATACCCAAATTATTGGGGAATATGCGAAAAAAACGTAAATAAACTTGTTAATACATACTCAAAATTAATAGTTGATAATGCACACGCTTACTACAACAAGCCGTCGGGCTTTGCCTGCTTTAATGCAGGACACAAATTCGGGTACGAAAAATCTTTTTTATGGTTTGAAAATAATAATTCTTCTAAAAACTCAGATATAATAATTGATAACTCTGCAAAAGAACGACAAAAAGCATTTTTTGAGCTTCATGAAAAATACAAAACAACAAATTTATTAAATATTGACACCGATTCTATTCCGTTCATCTACCCCTGTCTTGTAAAAACAGAAGAAGCAGCAAACAAACTTGCCAAACAAATAAAAGAAGAAGGCAAAACTGTTTATCGTTACTGGAATCCTTTACCTAAGAGTTTTTTAGAATACAAATTCTATTCAAGACTCGTTCCGATACCTGTTTTGCCACATTAAGCTGATTAGTAGTATATTTTATGGGTTGTCTGTTTCTCTTAAATTGCATAACAAGAAGATGACATATTTGATCTTAATTTGTTCAATGCTCTCATCTCGGTTTGTCTGATACATTCTTTGGTTACACCAAATTTTTTGCCGATATCTTCAAGTGTTGTTTTTGCAAAATTTTCCAAACCAAATCTCATTTTAATAACTGTTTGTTCACGATCTTTTAAAACAGAAATTACCTGACGTAAATCATTTTTTAGTTCTTCAAATTCAAGGTTTTCTTCAACGGTTGCTTTTTCATCAGCAACAACTTCCGCAACAGACATTTCACTTCCGTCTTTTCCGTCATAACTGCCTTCAATAGATACAGTTGAAGTATAAGCTGATAAGAATGAATTGATTTTTTCAGGTTCAATATTCATTTTTTCTGCAACATCTTTTGTGCTTACAGTAGTATTGTATGTTTTTTCCATCTCAGATTTGATTTTAGAAAATTTTGACAATGTTTCCTGAACATATACAGGAATTTTCATGCAATGTGATTGTTCTGAGATTGCTTTAAACATAGCTTGCTTAATCCACCAGGTTGCATAAGTAGAAAATCTGTAACCCAGACTCGGATTAAATTTCTCTACTGCAACCATTAACCCTAAATTCCCTTCCTGGATTAAATCAATCAAAGGAAGTTTAGAAACATGAATAGCTTTTCTTGCTACTGTTAAAACCAGTTTTAAATTAGACTGAATCAAAATCTTTTTAGCTTCTTCGTCACCCTGCTGTGCTCTTGTTGCAACAGTTTTTTCTTCTTCAGCGCTTAAATTAGGATATGAGTTTGCCTTTCTGAAATAAGCATTGTACTCACAATCTGTACTTGGTGTTGTTACATAATCTTCTCTGAACGGATTTGAAACACTTGCTTTTCTTACGTTAATAACTTGATCTTTCATACTTTTAAACTCCATAGGGTAAATGTAATATTTACTTTCTTGTACAACTGGTTTTTCAGTTGGATAAACTTTCATACGTTGAGGATTTTGGGGAAACGAAACACAATCCTTATATACTTATGATATATCATGTATATATAAAACTCAATACTTTTGTTAAGTTTTATTACAAAAACACCCCATTTTTTGGAAACTTTTTACAATTCTTAATATTTATACAATACTGTGTTTGGGCTTTTATCGCTCTCTAATATTGAGTTACAGGCTATTCTTCCGCTACTTCTTGATGAGGTAATTTTATACAATGTTACAGTAAAAATCCGTCATTCTGAGCCCAACAGCAGTTTATGGGCGAAGAATCTCCATAACATATATTTTTTGAGATTCTTCGGGATTTTAATGGCTATTTCCCTCAGAATGACAAAATTATGGTAACATTTACTGTAAAATAGTATATAGTCACTCTTCAGAATTTAGCTCTTCTTCTGATTCTGCCGGTTTTATTTTATTTATATACATAATTGATTCTGCACTACGTGTATCAAGCAGTGTTATGAGATTATCAAATTGTTCTTCAATTTGTTTTGAGTTTTTAAAAGCTGTATAAAAGAATAAGACATTTGATATGTTATTACTGATTTCATTTTTTAAGTCAACAATTCTTGAATAAATTTGCGGATCAACAATTTCTTTATTCTCGCAGAGCTCAATAAAAATATCGCCTATCCACCATTGTGTTTCTTCTACATTCTTCGATTTAAGACCTTTTTTTGCATTTTTTAGATATTTGGAAATCTTTGAATACACATCTGCAATTTTTTGTTTTTTTGCCGGTAATACAGCAGTAAAATAATTCAATGTTTGTTCGTAGCCAAGATTAATAATTTTTCTGCGGGAATCCCTATCAAGATTAAAATCAGCAAAGAACACACCTCCGGTGTTTAATTTTATACAGTCATACCTGTCATTTGCTCCAAACATTTCCGTAACAAAATCCGTTGCAACATCTGTTATACAGCTGTAAATAGTGTTAATAAAAGATATCGGATTTTTTTCATCCTTATTATAGTCACCCTCCAGGCGATATTCCAATATTCTGCTTTGAGAAGAATTAAACTCGTCTGATAATCTCCACATTGGAGAGGCTTTTTGTAAATCTCCGTCAACAAGTTCATTATCATTATATTCAAACGGAGCCATCAGACCGGGCATGCTTGAAGAAACTTTTATTGCCCGGGCAACTTCAAAATCAGGAGTTGATTTTTTGGAAAACACATGAGGCGAAAAGTGTTTTAAATCTGTAGCCAATATGACCAAATCTTTTTGAATATCATTAAAAGTAATTTTATGTTCCGAACCAACTTCAAGTTTATTTTTCAGCAGTTCATTAATCCAGTCTGTAAATATCTCACCTTTGGAAAGAGCAAATGGTTTACCAATACCAAAATGAATGTCCTTAAATAAGTCAAAGTTAACCTTCATAAAAAAGTTTTCTATTTCATAAGACTTATACCCAACAGCAATAAGGGCTGCAATTATTGAACCGACAGAAGAGCCTCCTATAATATCATACTCTATACCAAGTTCTTCCATAGCACGAATCGCACCTGCATACGCAAGGCCCCGGATTGCACCACCACCGAACAAACATGTATATTTTAACGGATTTGTCATTTTAATCCCCGATTATATTCCGATTTTACCATAAAATTAAATACGAATATACTCACCATGTACAAATTTATGGTAGAATAATATTGTTGATAAGGAGAAGGTTATGGGATTAACTTTAGTAGAGAAAATAATATCAGAACACGCAGGTAAAACGGTGCACGCAGGAGAACTTGTTATATCAAAAGTTGATGTAACTGCTGTTCAGGATGGAACCGGACCGCTTACGGTACAAGAGTTTAAAAAACTCGGGAAAAGCAAACTTAATAATCCTGAAAGAACTATATTATTTATTGACCACGCTTCTCCAAGTCCGAGGAAAGAACTTTCTAATACTCACATGGTTTTAAGAGATTTTCACAAAGAGTACGGTGCCGTTTTATCAGATACCGGTGCAGGTGTTTGTCATCAAAGACTGGTTGAAACTTTTGTTAACCCCGGAGAAATTCTTATCGGTGCAGATTCGCACACCTGTACTTCAGGTGCATTAGGTGCTTTTGCTACCGGTATGGGCTCAACAGATATTGCTGTAGGAATGGCGCTTGGTAAAACATGGTTAAAAGTTCCCGCAACATTCAAAATTGTTGTAAGGGGTAAATTTAAAGAAGGAATCTGCTCTAAAGATTTGATGCTCCACCTTATCGGAATGATAGGTGCAGATGGTGCAACTTATAAAGCCTTAGAGTTTACGGGTGATACTATTGACAATATGACAATGTCAGAACGCTTTACATTGGCAAATATGGCAGTAGAAGCAGGTGCAAAATGCGGTTTGTTTATCGCTGATGATAAGACTAAGGCATTTTTGACAGAAAGAGGCAGAGGTGATAAGTTCAGACAAATTCTCCCTGACCCTGATGCAGAATACGAAAGAATTATAGAGATTAATGCAGAAGAAGTTCCGCATACAGTTTCCTGTCCGCATACAGTTGATAACACAAAAAGAGTGGAAGA
>CACWIL010000120.1 GCA_902760905.1 uncultured bacterium | reverse complement strand
AAGTATTTGAGAATTGCAAAAAAGCTAAACAAGGAACATGGTTGTACAGTAATAGTCGCTTCTAATCCAAATGGATATCAGGATGATTTTGATTGTGAAATGAAATCACTTAAAGCTTATGCTTATTATCATAAATGGAATAAATATCAAGTTTATTATATGGGACATTCCAATGGAGCCAGCCTTGGAATTATTAATGCTTACAAATACCCGGAAATAAAAAAACTGGTTTGTATTAACAACCCTCTAATGATAAATCCTCAAAAATTAATAGAAGGAATCAAACAATTCAATGGATGTAAAATGTATTTAATTTATGGAAATAAAGATCCATCTTTTAATATGCTGGAATTATTTACAAAACTTGAAAGCGATAAAATAAAGACTATTATATTTGTTGGTGCTGATCATAACTTTCAAGGTGGCTTAAATTGCTTTATTGACCTTCCAGATACACTGTTTTTTCATGACACCGAATTTGATAACTTTGTTAATGTTAGAACCGGCATCAATATATTTCCAGTATATTAAAAGAATTAGTTTTGGAGAAAACTTGCAATGCACAGTTTAATATTTCTCTATATTCTTCGCCATTTGGAAAAGAACTCATATTGCCCCAAAAACTTATATAGTCTTAAATATCAATTATATTTTATTTATGATAAGAAGTAAAAAAAATAATTACATCGCTATCAAAATGATTTTATATCCAGGCTTGTCACTTAAGCCGGTTCCTGAAAGAAGTATTTCTACTTCATTTCCACATTCTTCATTTATTCTTGAATAAAAATCTTCTAGTTCATGCAAGCTAATATCATCAGTATTTGAAATAACTGTTGATATAATTTTATCAATTCTATAATTTTTGTTGGATGCTTTTGCAGCTTTAATATAGTTAATTACTGATGTTGTAATATCAGTAATAGACTTTCCTTCAGCTGTAATTACATTAAAATAGCAGACAGTTTGATTATCTTTCAAAGTAAGCCAGGCTTTAGCCCCGCTATGAGTATATCCTTCAGTTGATAAAACGCAGGCTTCTTTCAAATCTCTTAATAAGCTGTCATTAAGCCCATCGCAGCAGAAATCAAACATGTCTGTAAAGGCTAAATATTTTTCATTTTCTCTGTCATCTTCCCACCAGTTAATATATTCTTTTCTTTGTACACCAATAATACATACGGTCTTTTCATTCCTAAATTGTGATACTACTTCTGTAATTTCCTGAATATTACATGGCCAATCATATCGGACTATTACAAAATTATTAAAGTCATCTTCTGGGGATTTTATTTCTATACATTCAAAATCTTTTATTTTATTCATATACAAATTTCTCTACCATTTGAAAACTGGGCAATCATCTGAGTTTTTAATTGAAAGCCAATTGTTATAAGCTCCTACAACAATATCTACATACTCGTCTTTATTCATTCTATATGAAGGATGATATGGATTTATAAATAATTTATTTTTAAAACAGAAGCAAGAATTATTTTTCATCTTTTTCTTAGAAAGACAATGCCGATCACCTTTACGATAAGCTATTTCATCGTTATGAATTAAATTAAGAGTATTTCCACAAATGATGATATCAGGGTCAATTTTTCTAATCTGTTCTAAAAAAATTAAACGGTTCTCTGTCTTTTTTATATCGTCGTAAAATTCTTTTGTTGTATGTTCTTTTCCAGATGTTTTGCGTAGATTAATTATCGAAATTTGTTTTAATGCTTTTGCCAGTTCAAATTCATCATTCGTTTTTTTACCATTTAAGATTTGATAAGATATTTTTGCTACCGGCTCCCAGGTTGATTTTTTTGTTCCTGCTTTACTTTTACCGTTCTTATCTGGTTCCCGGTCAAAAGGCTTAATATTCTTCCATTGCAGATATTTCTGGTCTCCCCACCATTCCTTAGGGTTAAACTTTCCATGAGTTTCTTTTAGAATCCAGAGTATTTTTATGGGTGCAGAAGAAAAAGATGAAATGTTCATTATGCCATCTTCATATTTTTCATCTATATAATTGCCGTACTCTGTAATAGTAGACATTTCATTCCTCCATTAAAAGTATTTTACCATAATATTCAATTAATATTACAGCATAACAAATATTATTTTACTTCTGTCTGTTGGCTGCAATCAATAATCTAAAATACATCAGTCAGTCAATCATCTATTGATTGAGTGGATAATTTATAGTTAGAATATCTTATTAATCCTGATGTGGGGTGAAAGTTATGAATAAAAAGCAAACGAAGCCAGCTTTAGAAAGACTTGTCCTGGAACATAAAATGATAAAATCTGGTACTTACCCAAATTGCAGTACAATGGCAAAAAAACTTGAAGTGGGTGTCGCAACTGTACAAAGAGATATAACTTTTTTACAAGACAGATTTTTAGCCCCTGTTGAATATGATTACTTTCACAAAGGTTATCATTATTATGAAGAATTCAATTTAGGAATGGATCAACTTACTTCTGATGATATGCAGCTCCTTACATCAGCAAAAATATTAATGTCTCATTTTGAAGGTTCTCCATTATATAAAGAACTTGGGAGTATTTTAGATTTTGTTACAGCAAGTAATAAAGATTCTGTTTTAATGAATAGAATTGCACTTCCTCCAACCCCCAAAACAATAGTTGATACAGAAGTTTGGAACGTTATTTTTAATTCTCTGAAAACTAATAATGTTATTGAATTTGATTACAACGGTCTGCATAGAGGGATCAAAACACATAGACGAGTACATCCTTATCAGCTCCTTATGGATGACGGCTTATATTATTTATTTGCATTTTCAGAAGAAAGAAATGCAGTCAGAATGTTTAATCTTTGCAGAATAGAAAATGCAGTTATTACAGAAGATAACTTTGAACTTCCAGAAAATTTCGATTTCTCAGCCAGGAGCAAAGGCTATTTTGGGGCTTTCATTACTTCAAAAACAACCAGATATAAGATTAAAGCAAAAGGAATTGCAAGGCAGGCTTTAAAAGAAAGGCTGTGGTCAGAAGATCAGAAACTTGAAGAACATCCGGAAGAAAAAACAGTTTATATGACATTTTCATCAACACAGGAAGAAAAAGTTCTTCACTGGATTCTCTCCCAGGGAGCAGATATCGAACCCCTTGAACCAGCAGCCTTTGTTGAAAAATGGAAAAAAAGAGTTTTAGCGATGTATAGTTTAATTCAGGGTAACTAATTTTTCAGTTATTAATTATTTACTACCTCAATTACTGATAGACTGACTGTTATATAAAAATAGCAAATCTACAGGAAGGTAGAATAATGAAAACATTAATATTATTAATCAGTTTAATTCTTTTAGCTGTGATTAATATTTTTATTTATAGAAAAATAAGTATTAACACAGAAGTATATACTCGTTGGTATTTAGAAGATTTACCATCTTTAGATGATTATTTTGATAAACTTGTAAATGTAAAAAAATTGTCCATAAAAGATGCTCTAATACAAAAAAAAATAATTATGAAAAAAATTAATAGAAATCTGTCTTTTGCTAGATATGCTGATATTTTTGTCTGGTTTCTAATAATATTACTTATATTGTCTATTACAACAATTTCAATTTTGAAGCATTGTTTGTTTTTTTCAAAAGTTTTTCTTTATTCAGAAATTGCAATAGTTGTGTTAATATTTGTTTCATATATTTTAGCTGTACTTTCTATTCGTAGTTTAGGATTAAAAGTAATAAAAAATGTAAATCTATCTAATAAAAATCAAGAGATTTTTGAACCGGTTGTTATTTATCAATTTATGATTGAACTAGGTTTAGAATTAATTAAGAATAAAGAAGCTCTTGAAAAAATTATTGATACCATATCCTTAATAAGAAAAGATTTTTCTGGAATGGGAATAATTAATATCTGTGATAATTTAACTATTGGAAATTATGATTATAAGTTAACTTACAACGGTGAAATAGTTTTTGCTCGTACTTTTAAGGATGGACTTTCTGAAAAAAATATTGACCAAATACGAATCGATATAATTAAAACCTTCAATGTATAAAGATTATAAATAAGCAGGTAAAAAAAACTTCCAAACTCTTTTCGATTTGCAAAGGGAAATTCCTTCGCTATCGGGGATGCCTCAGAACATAATGAGGTATTATGTTTCTTATTATAGATGCCTGCATCGCTTGAAATACACTCCCCCGTTCTGCTTCAGCCACTTATTGCAGCGTTTGTAATCCGGGAAAATCCGCAGAACTTCATCATAAAACTCTTTTGAGTGATTCATGTGTCGGCGGTGGCATAGTTCGTGCACCACTACACTATCAAGGATTTCAGGCGGCATCAGTACCAGAAGGCAGTTGAAATTGAGATTCCCGTCTACAGAACAGCTTCCCCAGCGCGACTTCTGCAGGCGGATAAAGATGCGGTTGTAGGAAATCCCTGCCAGTTTTGCATAGTACTCTACCCTTTGCGGAATCACCACCCTCGCCTTTTTCTTGATCTGTCTGATGTTTTCTTCTGTGAGCGGGCCCATGGAATCAGCAAGTTCTGACTGCTTTTCAACCTTTTCAAGCTGCTTTGTAATCCAGTCTTTCTTTTCGCGGATAAAGTTTTCTGCCACAAAAGTTGGTGTTCCAAGCGGCACTTTTACGATGATTTTCTTGTCATCTGCCACCTGTATACTCATTGAGCGTCGTCGGGATTTCTGGATTACGTAGGTTATTTCCATGGAATTTTTACGTT
>CACWIL010000119.1 GCA_902760905.1 uncultured bacterium | reverse complement strand
CAAGTAACAAGTACGCCCAGGTGGTGGAATTGGTAGACACGCCAGCTTGAGGGGCTGGTCCCGATTACGGGGTGCAGGTTCAAGTCCTGTCCTGGGCACCAAAATTATGACCAGATGCGCGAGTGGTCGAAACGGACAGTCTGCAAAACTGACGGGAGAAATCCCCTCGTAGGTTCGAATCCTACTCTGGTCACTAAATTAAGTAGACGTGTAAAAAAAATATTATACATGTCTACTCTTTTTTTAATTTCTTGATATTTATATATAAGTAAAAATATTGAGAAATGAAGAAAAATGAAAGAACAGAACAGGAATACAGAGATGCTGCTAAAAATTCATTTAGTTTTGCTGGAATGTGTCGCTATTTAGAATTAGGTGCTTTTGGGGCTAATTACAGAAGATTACACAAAGCAATCGATGAATACGGAATTGATGTATCACATTTTACTGGTCAAGGTTGGAATGTTGGTATGATTTTTAATCCAATGGATAAAAAAAAGAAGTCTCTTGATGAAATTTTAATTGAAAACTCAGATTATGACAACACTAACACATTAAAAAATCGTTTATTCAATGAAGGAGTAAAAGAAGAAAGATGTGAAAAATGTGGACTAACTGAATGGAATGGAGAACCAATACCATTACAACTACATCATATTAATGGTAATAGAAGAGATAATAGATTGGAAAATTTACAGATATTATGCCCAAATTGCCATGCACAAACTGATAATTTTTGTGGGAAAAACGTAGATAAACCTAAACGTAGAAGTTTAAATAAGATTGAACGTTATGAAAAAGTAAAAGAAGCATATGGTGAAGAATTTGCTATTAAAACTTTTGGTATAATTGAACAAAAAAAGAATAAACCAAAACAGAAAAAATTTTGTCCTGTATGTGGGAAAGAACTTAAAAAAAGTGAATATACGTACTGTTCGCTTGAATGTTCACATAAGTCAACAAAAAAATTACCTGAAGATAGCATAATTATTAATCACATTAAAGATGGTTTAACCAATCAGGAAATTGGTGACATATATGGTGTAACAGAAGCTTGTGTTAGAAAATGGAAGAAAAAACATAATATATGATTAACGGCTCAGTAGGAGAACTGGAATATCCGCTTCACTCAAAATGAAGAGTTCTGTGGGTTCGAATCCCACCTGAGCTACAATAATTTGACCCATAGTGTAGTGGCTAGCACGTCAGATTCTGGCTCTGATAACGGAGGTTCGAGTCCTCCTGGGTCAACAAATAAATAAACATGATTTAATAAAATAATGCCACTGTGGGCAAATTGGGAAAGTCGGCTATTTTAGGGGTAGCGTCATGTTGTCGGTTCGATTCCGACCAGTGGCACCCCAAACAATCCCCTATAGCTCAATTGGTAGAGCTCCTGGCTCTTAACCAGGAGGTTCAGGGTTCGAGTCCCTGTGGGGGAACAAATAAATAAAGCGGTATAAGGTTCTCCACGGGCCCGCTTTAACAAAACCGTGGCAGTTACACCTCATCTTCTAACTGGTTAGGAAACAAGATTCTCAATCTTGAAATCAGGGTTCGAGTCCCTGTGAGGTGACTTTTTTGTGGAAAAAATATTGTTTTTTTGGTTATATAGTTGTTCCATTAACGAAAGGGGCCGAATCTGGAGGTGATAAGGGACTTGTATCCTCTAAACCGCCGATGAGTTTTTCTGGGCTACGTGCATCCAGAATTAAAAAAGTTACTCTCACGTTGGTTCGAATCCAACATGGAACACAATAAAATAATGCTGCCTGTGCACCGTTTCGGGCCTCGTGCCCGTGTAAATCTGTGCTCCAATTAATTGAGGTTTATGTGGCTAAAATTACCCACATTATCACAATGGTATAAGACCGTAACTTGGAAAGCTCTGGGGGATTTAATTCGAAAAACTTTGCAAAGCCATCTTTCTTTGTCGGAAAACAGAGGCATTATATATAGGGGTATAGTTTAATTGGTAAAATGCAGCTCTCCAAAAGCTGAGTTGTGGGTTCAAGTCCTGCTACCCCTGCAAATCAACAAAAAAATATAATATGGATTTAGACCTTAGTCAATATTTTATTGTAGAAGAGAAGCCTGTATTCAATCTATCAATTAAACTGGTTATACCAAGTGGTTGTGGCATGAAATGCCCGTTTTGTTTCAATCTATTGAACAAGAATACCGCTGTCTATGACAAAGAGGCTTTTCTGAACAATTTCATTGATTCTTTGAATCATATAATTGATACAGCAGGTCCTAAGAGAAGTATCAGTCTTGATATTACAGGTAACGAACCTACACATGATATTGGTCTTTTTATTGCTACCATGCAAAAAATTAATACTATCAAACATCGTTTCAACAAAATTGTTTTGACAACTAATGGTGAAAATTTGTCAAAATTTGATGTTCTGAAGCATGTAGGTGATGTTGTTGATTTTGTAAATTTATCTGTTCATCATTATAACGAATCAGAACGATGTAAAGCTTTTGGAGTACAGCCTATTGATTCACTTTTTTATGGACATATAATAGATGTACTACACAGTTATAATATCAAAGTAACCGCTGTTGCTGTTCTTTATAAAGAATTGAATACAACTTTTGTAGCATTCGTAAGAAATTTCGCTATTTGGGCTAAAAAGTTTAGGTTTGATAATATTCGTATCAGGTCGAATTTCTATAAGAAAGATGATTTTTTCACCAGATACATGAATGACACTACTTTCGGTAATGAGATTATACGAGCTGAAGGTCTTAATACTAAATACCTGGATGTTGATGGAATGGAAGTCATACTACTACAAGGTGTTACATCATTAATTGGACATGTTGTTGGTGTTGAGGCTGTTGTTGATGATGATGGTAAACCGTACATTGATTATGGGAAATGCTATCCATTTAATAGTAAATATATTGAGCATGTATATGTGTTAAAAAAATAAATCTCGGTACTGTAATGTTGCCATTTGTAATGCTTCTAGGATATGCTACAATTTTTAATACAAGATAATTTTTTTCGTTTTTTAAAAAAATTCTGTATATTATATAACGAGATATTTAATTAATGTAAATAATAAACAAAATAACAAAATTAAATTAAATTTATGAAGAAAGTTTTATTTTTAATGATGGGTTTTGCAATGTTGGGCATGATGTCATGCACTTCTTGCAAGCATGAACAGCCAGTTTTTAATGGCTACGACGTTGAAAGTGTTATGGCTGCTGACCAGCAGGTAATGGCTGACCTTTGTAGCGACAGTGTTTACTTCTATGAGTGCCAGGCACATTATCTTTATAATCTTGACAGCGTGGGTGAGAACAACCAGGTTGTTTGGGTTAGGGACATCTTCCAGATGAAGGATACCTGTTATCAGATTTTCCACTTTGCCGACAGTGCAGAGATTGGTAATTTGATTACATATTTCAATTCTTTGAGGATTCCTTATGAGTACACTATTGACACAAATGAGGTTGATTATACTGCTACCTTTGTTGTCAATGACTATTGGTTGGAAGACCAGAACATGAATATGCGTGGTGTTGAGGTTAGCCTTGACAGTGCATATGCAATTTTGATGGCTGCTGATTGCATTAAACCACATTCAAACTTTGTTGTGATGCGTCAGCCTCTCACTGCTCCTCCTTTCCCAATTCATCCTTACTACATCTTTGGTAGCATGATTGATTGCATGGCAATTGACAGTCATACTGGTGATTTTGTAGATAACTTCTAAAGTAAATAATAATCCCGTTCTGAAATATGGATGGGATTTATCTATGGTCAAGTAGCTCAACTGCATAGAGCAACGGTCTTCATACAGGGTAGCTCCTGGGAGAGGCTTAAATCGAGGGTATGTATAGAAGAGATTCTATCTTACTCACTAAACCGTAGGTTGCGGGTTGGAGTCCCGCCTTGACCACAAGTTTTGGCCTAGTAGCACGTAACTGGAAGCGTCTCACTCTCCTAAAGTGATGGTTGAAAAACTCTTGTAGGTTCGAATCCTATCTGGGTCACAAAAATAAAATAAATTAAAATAAAAATGAAAACATCATTTACACTTGAGGAAATACTGCAATTTGTTGATGACCATGTAAAGTCAAAAATTGACCATGAGGAACTTGGACTTGCTGGAATAAACAACGAATCAGATTTACAGCTATATAAAACTGCCCTGTTTGAGGGTATTGTAAACGGTATATACATGGCAGGACTTTCTGTAAAAGGTTTTAAAGAGGCAATAGAATAAAAGTTGCGTTTGCAACTATTAAGTGCCATTTTGGTGTATAATAGTTTAATTTGAACACTTTATGAAAGAGTTGATACACGATGCAACAGATGAAGATTTGGAGGAACAGCGTAAAATTCGTGAACAGATTAGGGAACGTTGGGCTAAACTTGGTTTGATTAACGAGGATGATGAAGTGTTGAGATTTGATACGCAAGTTAAACCGTTAATCGGTGAATTCGATGATGGTAAATGCGACCTTAAGTGTGAGATTATGGCTGAAATTTTGAAACACACTTGTTTAGACTATATTGACATTGATTTTAAAATAGAAAATAATAATAAATAAAAATAGATTAAAGTATGATTACAATTGAGATGTTGACTGCAGCTGTTTATAGTTTTATGGGTTTGGCTGCTTTGGTCGTTGTGTTGACCCAGATTTTCAAGAACGGTTTTGCAAATGCCGAATGGTATAAGAAAGCAAAAGAAGCAGGT
>CACWIL010000118.1 GCA_902760905.1 uncultured bacterium | reverse complement strand
GTAACTGAGCATGAACATCATATTCCTCAAATTCATGATGGCGGCGATGAGCCTCCTGTTCCCGTTCCATCTTTGCAAAGACTTCTTGAGCTCCTGGCTTTAGGAAATGTTTCAGATGAATATTTAACTCTTCTTTCTAATTATCTTGCTAAATGTCAGAATAAAGGAGAAGCAGAAGATTTAGCAGAATGGGCAGAAATTGCCGGAATAACTCTTAAAGATTTTCTTGATAATTTGATCGAAGCTCTTGAACCAGATAACTGCGTAACATTCCAGGCCCTAGCAGAACAAAATCAAAAACCTACTACTTTAAAGCGTTTACCACCTTATATAGATATCAATGCTCCAAATACAAAACGAAAGCAGCTGATTTCAAAACTGATTACAAACAACAAAGCACGTCAGAAAATCCTTGAGATAAACGCAGGCTTTGTTAAGATTCTTATGCCGAAGAATCAGAAACTTATATAAAGACTTTTGAAAAATACATGGATGATAATAAAGACAAAATAGAAGCCTTAAGAATCATCTATAATGAAGAAGATATTCCTATTTCGCATAAGATGCTGGAAGACTTACAAACCAATCTCTTAAAAGCAAATGGAATGTACAAACCAAGTTATATCTGGCAAAACTATAAAGTCGTAAAAGCTGATAATTCAATTGTTCCACTGGAATCAAAAAATGAATTGGAAGCCCTTACAAATCTTATTCAGATTGCAAGATATGTTTATGGAAAATCAAAAACTCTTACATCACTCTTCAGAGGCTGGAGACGAGGATTTAACCTTTATATAACACCACAACACAGATCTTTGGATGAAGACCAGATTAAACTTATGGAAGTTATTGCTGAATACATTGTTCAAAATGGTGCAGTAGAACAGACTGACATTTTCAACGGACTTGGATCAACTTATGCAATTGGCTTGGTTCAGACATTTGGAAAAGAAAATGTAAATACAGAATTAACAAAACTCGCAGGCTTTGTTCTGAGAGATTATACATCTAAGGTAGCATAAAAAATGGCAAAATCAAAAAAAGAAAAAACACAAAAGTCGGAAGTTAGTTTAACAAAAAAAGTATGGAACATGGCAAATGTTCTTAGTTCTGCAGGTGTTGGTTTTACAGATTACATAACACAGCTTACATATATTCTCTTTTTGAAGATGGATAATGAAAGAGAAGAAATCATAGGAATCCCAAGTACTTTACCAGAAGGTTGCCGCTGGAATGATTTAATCAAAGATAAGAATGGCAAAGAAATTATTGGTGAAGATTTAATCAATAAATATGAAAAGATTCTTGATACCTTAAAAAATAAAGATGGCCTCGTTGGAGCAATTTTCACAAAAGCAACTAACAAGATTTCTCAGGCATCTAAGCTGGAAACTCTTATTGATATGGTTGGTGCCGAAAATTGGTATCTTACAGAAGGAGACCTAAAAGGAGCCATCTACGAAGAAATACTTGAAAGAAACGGTTCAGACTCTAAATCTGGGGCAGGCCAATACTTTACACCCCGCTCATTGATTCAGGCAATGGTTGATGTAGTAGATCCTCAGGTTACAGAAACAGTTGCAGACCCAGCTTGTGGAACAGGTGGCTTTTTGCTTGCCGCTTTTGAACACATGAAGAAGCAGACAAATGACCAGAAAAAACTAACCGACTTAAAAACAAATAAATTAAGCGGTGCAGATATTACACCTCTCGTAGTTACACTTGCCAGTATGAACTTGTATCTTCATGATATTGGTTCAGAAACAACGCCAATTAAATGTATGGACTCCTTGGAAAAACAGCCGGAGCATTTAGTTGATGTAATTCTCGCAAACCCTCCATTTGGTGAACGTCCGGAAGGCGCTTCAGATATTTCTGCAATGCGAGATGATTTAATTGTTGCTACAAAGAATAACCAGCTAAACTTCCTGCAGCATATGATGAAAATGCTCAAACCAAAAGGACGAGCTGGAATCGTTGTGCCAGATAACGTACTTTTTGAAGATGGTGCTGGAGAAAAAATCCGTAAAGAACTTCTTGCAAATTATAACCTGCATACAATTCTTAGACTTCCAAGCGGAATCTTTTATGCAAACGGTGTAAAGGCAAATGTTCTTTTCTTTGAAAACGGAAGCCCAACAAAAGAAGTCTGGTTCTATGATTACAGAATAGGAATTCACCATACCCTTAAACGCAATAAAATGACCCGCGAAAATCTTCAGGATTTTGTAGACTGTTATTGTTCCGGCCACATGCAAGACAGAAAAGAAACCTGGTCCGAAGAAGAAAATCCAAATGGCCGCTGGAGAAAATTTAAGGTAGAAGATATTCTTGCCCGAGATAAAACAAGTCTTGATATCAAATGGATTAAAGACGATGAAGAAATTCTTCCTCTTGATGAACTCTTAAAAGGAATCGACCAGAGTCAGGCAGAAATCTCTAAGGCAACATCAATCCTTAAAGACTTACTAAAAGATGTAAAAGATGATATTGCCGAGGATGCTGAATAAATGAACACAAAACACTTAAAGGCAAAAATACTAGACTTAGCAATCCGCGGAAAACTTGTTCCTCATGATTCTTCTGAAGGTAGTGCTGCTGATTTATTGAAAAAAATCAGAGAAGAAAAAAACAAACTTGTCGAACAGAAAAAGATTAAAGCTGATAAAAAAACTTCATTTATTATTAAAGCTGAAGATGGAAGACATTATGAACAATTTGCTGATGGAAGTTTGATTGATGTTGAAGATGAGATTCCATTTGAGATTCCGGGAAATTGGTGTTGGTGTAGATTAAGAGAAATAACAACAATACTTGGTGATGGATTACATGGAACTCCTAAATACAATAAAAATGGAGATTATTATTTTATAAATGGTAATAATCTTGAAAATGGAAAAATCATTATAAAATCTGACACACAAAAAGTTGATGATGCAGAATATCAAAAATACAAAAAAGAACTAAATGACAATACAGTCTTGGTATCTATAAATGGAACGATTGGTAACATAGCATTTTATAATAATGAAAAAATAATCTTGGGTAAAAGTGCCTGCTATTTTAATTTAATATCATCTAGTTTCAAAAATTATATTTATTTACTGATAAAAACATCATTTTTCTTAGTATATGCAACTACTAATGCAACTGGTTCAACTATAAAAAATGTTTCATTAGATACTATGAGAAATTTTCTTTTACCTCTTCCTCCATTATCCGAACAAAAAAGAATCGTCTCCGCCATAGAAAAAGCATTTGAACAGATAGACATAATAGAAAAAAACAAACTCAATCTCAAAACCTACATCAAGCAAACAAAAAGCAAAGTTCTTGATTTAGCAATCCACGGAAAACTTGTAGAACAAAATCCAAAAAAAGGAAACGCTTTTGAATTACTTGAAAAAATCCGCAAAGAAAAATCCGACCTCATAAAACAAAAGAAAATAAAAGAAGACAAAAAATCCAGCTTCATCATCAAAGCAGAAGACGGAAAGCACTACGAACAATTCGCCGATGGAACTCTGAAAGATATTGAAGATGAGATTCCATTTGAAGAACCAAAAGGTTGGACTTGGTGTCGAATCAATGAAATTGCAGTAGATATGGCCGATGGACCTTTCGGTTCAAATTTGAAATCAGAACATTATACAAATAATAAAGAAGCCAGAATTATTCAGCTAAGTAATCTTAGTGATGAAGGCTGGCGAGAAGATAACAAACGATACACCACTATCAAACACGCAACAGAAAACATTTCTCGAAGTATAGTCGAACCTGGAAATATCGTAATTGCAAAAATGATGCCTGCAGGCAGAGCAATGATTTGTCCTGATAAAGAACAAATGTATGTACTTTCTTCTGATTGTGTAAAATTAGTTCCTATAGAAGGAGTATATAAACAGTTCCTCGTAAGGGCTTTAAATTCCCCATTCTTTAGAAATCGAGTTGTAGATAATGTTCAAGGAGTAACAAGGCAGCGAACCAGCATTAGTAAACTAAGAAGCTGCTACTTCCCACTACCACCATTTGAAGAACAAAAACGAATTGTTGATAAACTAGAACAAGTTTTCCAACAATTAGATATATTAGAAAAATCATTAGGAGAATAACAAAATGAAAAAAAACATTGAACCAAAGTTAGAAGTCAAATATGTACCAAAGCAAGAATCTAAAAGAGGAGTTTATGTAACTATAACTCCACAAAATTCGAATAAAAAAATACAATTAAGTAACAATATAGTTTCTAATTATGGAATAAAAGAGTTATCTATTATATCTGACAGTATAAGCAAAAACGAAACAAATTATTATAAATTACTATGGTGTTATGATTTACCAAAATCAAGTAATTCAAAAAGAATTATTTTACAAGCAAATACAAATAAGAAAGACGATAAATCAATAATAATTTCAAAAACTGCTAAAAAAACAAGTATAGTTCCTAAATCAAGTGATTATAAATTAGCAATTAACTTTATGAAAACATTTTCAGAAGAAGATTTTGCAAATTTCATGCAGGAACTACAAAATTTCCCTTTCTTTGCTTTAAAAAATCCAGTTGGGAAGAGAATTTATAATGCCTTAAAAGAATATCTAAAAAAGAATACCTTAATTATAAATAATGGAACAAAGTTTTATAGATGTAGAGAATGGGATAAAAAACAAGTATCACATTTTACTCCAGATTCAATGTGGAATCCACCTGCACGGAAACCATCTCAACATAGATTTAATACTGTTGGAGTCTCATACTTATATGTCGGTAATTCTCCTCTAATTGCAAGAAAAGAATCCGGTTTAACTGCAAATAAAAAAAGATTTACAACAGTAGAAATGATATTAAAAGAAAATGTAAAAGTATTAGATTTGTCATCTGATAATACTATTATATTTAATAAATGTAGCATTCCTAATGCAAAAAAAGAATATGATACTTATTTATTTCCTAATTTTATTGCAAGCTGTTTAGATTATATGAGAATAAATGAATCTATTGATATTGACGGTATAAAATATTTAAGTACCAAAAATAAAGATGGTGAAAATTTTTATAATATTGTCTTTTTTGATAAAGGAAAAAGTAGTTTTGAAAAAGTTAAAATCATTCCTAATTAATTAGACTTTATAAAAGTTTTTTACTATTACAAAACATTAAATAATTGGTTATAAATGATTTTGAAACTAGATGAAAGTAAAGAATTATTAATTCAAGCT
>CACWIL010000117.1 GCA_902760905.1 uncultured bacterium | reverse complement strand
AAAAGAGGTTTATCATCAACCTATGAAGAATGGCTGATGTCGGCAGAATATATTATGGCTGGTGGGAACAATCAGGTTATTTTGTGTGAAAGAGGAATAAGAACATTTGAAAAATATACCAGAAACACACTTGACTTAACATCTATTCCGGTTATCAAAAAGTTAAGCCACTTACCAATAATTATTGACCCTTCGCATGCAACCGGATTAAGAGATAAGGTTGAGCCTATGTCCAGAGCTGCTGTAGCTGCAGGATGTGACGGTTTGATTATAGAAGTACACTATGATCCTGAAAGAGCAGTCTGTGATGGTGCGCAATCGCTTTATCCGTGGCAGTATGATTTATTGTACAAACAAATTAAACAAATCGCCCCGATTGTAGGCAAAGAGATAGTATAGGGGTAAATTAGGAAAAATGTTACAGAGATTCTTTGCTAATTTAAATAAAATTTGTTGGCTTAGAATGACGGACTAACATAAATATTTGTCATTCTGAGGAAAATATTTTGTAATTTTGCATAAAAAACCACGAAGTCCGAAGAATCTCTATAGTTTTATGAGCTTTAGAGAACGAAGTCCGAAGAATCTCTATAGTTTTATGAGCTTTAGAGATACTTCGCATGCGGCTCGCATTAAACAGGTATTATTTGCACTTTCACCTTCTGCTCGTCTTGCTCAGTATGACGATTTAATAATACTGCTGTCATTCTGAGGAAAAGATTTTGTAATTTTGCGTAAAAAACCACGAAGTCCGAAGAATCTCTATAATTGTTATACATGCTTCATTATTCTGGCTACTAAGTCTTCTTTTTTATGCATACCGCTAAAACGTTCTGCAACTTGGCCATTTTTCAGGATTAAAAAAGACGGAAACGCATTAATATTATATTTTGCTGCAACAGAAGGTGACTCATCTGCATCGACCTGTCCTATCCATATTTTATCCATTTGTTCAAGCTCTGGCAGTTGTTTTTTACAGTATCCGCACCATTGAGTATAAAATTCAATGAGTTTAACTCCTTTTTCTGTTTTTTCTTCAAAATTTTCACTGTTAAGTTCTGTGAGCATAATTATTCCTCCCGGAAACAATTTAAACTGTTTTGATAAATATACCATTCCCCAATAGGACTTTATATTTACCCCTTACATTTCCCCCCCCCCATATTTACCCCCCCATCCTAAAATCGTTACAAAAGTTTACCCCAGCACCTCTTGAAAACATCAAAAAATCGGTAATAATAAAAGTAGCAGTTAAAAATACTGCAATTTAGTTCATCAAAAGAATGGAAAGGGCCGACGAGGCCCTTTCCATTCTTTTATATAAGACTTATTTTGTTCGAGTTATTGAGAAAATTAAACCTAATAACATTAAAGCAGGATAAAACAGACCTTTTAAGATGGCAAAAGATGTCATCCCGATTGATGCAGAAAGAGCTGTTGCAATAAGTATTTGTGCGCCGTACGGAATCATACCCTGTACACAGCATGATGTTGTATCTATTAAACTTGCTGCTCTTTCAGGTTTTAAGTTATATTTTTGAGCGAGTTCTTTTACAATTGAACCTGATGTTATAATTGCAACGGTGTTGTTTGCCGTAAACAGGTTAATAATACCTACCAGAAAACAGATTCCTGTTTCACATGTTTTTTTGCTATTAATCCATTTTTCAGTTGTACGGATTATGTATGTAATGCCGCCGTTATACCTTACAAGAAGCAAGAGCCCGCCAGCCAGCATTGCGACAATAAGTGTGTTTGACATGCTGGTTGTTCCTTCACCAATAAAAGCAAAAGCCGTAAATATATCAAACATTCCGTACGATATTCCGATAATTGTATTCAGGATTATTCCCATAAGGAGTAAAAACATTACATTAACACCGGAAATACCAAATATAAGAAGCAGGATGTATGGTGCAACTTTTATATAACTGTCAATGCTTAAAACGGTTTGTCCCATATCCGTTCCCGTTGTGCTTGTAAACAGAGGAAGCGAATATAGTATTAAACACAGAATTGCCGGAATTGTAATAATTTTCAGGTTATAGAACATCTCGTCACGCATTTTAACATTCTGCGTACGGCTAGCAGCAATTTTTGTATCAGATATAAGCGACATATTGTCGCCGAACATTGCGCCGCCTACGGTTGCACCGATAAGTATGGCAGGATTAAATCCGAGAGCCTGTGATATGGTGACTGCAATCGGAACTATTGCCGCAATAGTTCCGCACGAAGTACCTATTGCAAGTGATATAAGCGCAGAGATTATAAACAATCCAAGTACCATAAATTGTGTCGGGATAAAATGCTGGGCTATCATTACTGCGGCTTCAACTCCTCCTACTGCCTTAGCTGTCGCCGTAAAAGCACCGGCAAGGATAAAAATAAGACACATTATCATTATGTCTTTATTTCCCATTCCGAGTGCAAAAAGTTCTATTTTTTTGCTCAGTTTTTCTTTATGATTAAGTATCAGAGCCGTTGCAGATGATATTATAAATGCAACAGTCATAGGTACTTTTGAAAAATCTCTTGTCCAAAGAGAAAAACCGAAATAGAAAAGAACAAAAACAATGAATGGTATAATAGCTTTAAAACTTGATTCTCTCCATTGTTCGTGTTCCTGATTAGTCATCCTCTTCTCCGTTTAATATCTTTTCCTGCAATTCAAAACTTTGTTCCATTAATTTTTTTAATTTTTCCTGCATCATCATTCGTTTGTATGCATCTTGTCCCATTTGCCTGTCATAATCTGTAAACATTTCTTTATCATCGGCAGTAACTTTTTTCATCTCATGCATAAACTGGGTATGGCGTGCACAGACTCTCAGATTGAACTCCACTTCATCAATCTGTCTGGTAATATCATTTAATCTTTCTTCCAAACTACTAGCCATTCAACTATCCCTAAATATTGGCTGATATTTCCCCCAACCCATATAATCAATAATTTATAGTTTCAGCGTTTTTGGGTATTTTATTTTATTAATTTAGGTAAATTTTTACAATTATTAAAAAATATTTTTAAAATCCTTAAAATAGTTGCATTTCGTGAGGTTTAATAGTAAAATATTGCTATATTTAGTGTGTTAAAAGATTTGGAATTAAGGAGTGAAAATTTATGCGTGGGGAAAAGAAAGAACTCAGAAATAGCGGAATTTTATCTCACATTGAAAACAAAACAGCTGAGTATGAAAACCGTATAGCAATGGGCATGCGAGGTCGTTACGGCTGGAAAGAACTTACTTACAAAGGCTTAGGCTTGTTTTCAAGAAAAATTGCAAAATATATGATAGAAACTTTAGAGATTAAAAAAGGCGAAGGCGTTGCAATTTTGTCAGAGTCAAAACCTGAATACGGAGCTTGTGTTTTTGCTTCCACTCTTGCCGGTTGCGTAACTATTCCGCTCGATATTAAATTGTCTGAATATGAACTTACAAACATTCTTTCAGACTGTCTTCCGACTGTTATGTTTGTTTCTCAGCATTATTTAGATATGGCATTAAAACTTCAAAAAGCGATACCATCTATTAAACATATACTTTTGAATGACGAAGTTTTTTATAACTCGGAAGTGACAAGCATTTATGCACTGCCTGAAGAATACAACGCAAAATGGAGACAAAGAAGTTCAAAATCTACTGCATTAATTATTTATACATCAGGCACAACAGGTGCTCCTAAGGGTGTTGAAATTTCTTTCAAAAATGTTAATGCACAGCTTGAATGTCTGACAGATCCGATTAACGAAATTTTGCCGGATAGAAGAAAAATAACAATGCTTTCTATCCTTCCTATGAACCACTTGTTTGAAATGACAGTAGGTTTCTCAATGTTCCTGAACTATGGACATACTGTTTACTATACAACAAGTCTTAAACCAAAAGATATAACAGATATTATGAAGGAAAAAGGTGTTGAGTTTATGATTGTTGTTCCTGCTTTCTTAAAACTGTTAAAAGCAGGTATTGAAAAAGAACTCAAAAATGCTCCTCCGGTAGCTCAGTTGATATTTAAAGGCATGTATCACATTGCTAAGTTTATTCCTTCATACAAAATTAAAAGATTATTATTCAAAAAAATACACGACAATTTTGGCGGAAAATTCTTCGGCTGTATTGCAGGCGGTGCTCCGTTAGATTTAGAAGTAGGGGAGTTCTTTGAAAGAATAGGTATAAAGGTTTACCAAGGCTATGGACTTTCTGAAACAAGCCCTGTTGTTTGTGTAAACACAGACAAACGCCATGACATGGCTTGTGTAGGTAAACCGCTTAAAAACTTTGAGGCACGAATAGATGAAAAGACAGGAGAACTTTTACTAAGAGGTCCGTCCGTTATGAAGGGATACCATAACCAACCTGAAATGACTGCAGAAGTTATTGATGAAGAAGGCTGGCTGCACACAGGTGATATTGCAAGATTAGACAGTACAAATCACTTGTATATTACAGGAAGAATCAAAAACATGATTGTTCTTAACGGCGGTAAAAAAGTATTCCCTGAAGAAGTTGAAGCAGTATTAGAAAAGAGCAATTATGTAGCAGAAGTTTGTGTACTGGGTACATCAAGAACATTCGGAGCAAAAGACGGTACTGAAGAAGTTACGGCAGTAATTGTTCCTAAAGCTGAACTTTATTCAAGCTATTCTGAAGAAGATATAGAACGTATGATAAGGGTAGAAGTTAAGTCACTGTCTGAAAGACTTGCTCAGTATAAACGCCCGACAAATATAGTAATATCAAAAGAAGAACTTCCAAAAACAACTACAAGAAAAGTTAAGAGAAAAGAAGTTCGCGAGTTGATTAAACTATAAACAGGTTAATAAGAGAGAGGTAGGCGCAAATGATGAAATCATTTGCGCCTCTTTTTAATTATCTCATTTTTATTTAGATAATTATATCCTATTTTGCAATAATATTGTTATAATCCGGTCATTCAGATTGGAATAGCTGTTTAATCCCGAAGAATATCAAAAATTATATGTTATGGAGATTCTTCGAATCCCGAAGAATATCAAAAATTATATGTTATGGAGATTCTTCGCCCATAAATTGCTGTTGGGCTCAGAATGACGGATTTTTACTGTAACATTGTATATAATACCCTTTATTTATTTTTCAATCCACTGGGCATTCATAACACAAAGTTCTTCGCCTGTTTCGGCATTTTTTACTGCATGAATGGTTGTATTATCGTTAATTGATACTTGTGACAAAACTTTAGCTCCATAGCTGATTTCTTTTTTGAACATCATATCAACTGTTTTAAGTTTGTGTGAACGGCGAAAGTCAAAACTCAGAGGTTCAATTGCCCAAACGATATAGTTTGCATTGTTTACGTGTTTGTTAACATCTAAGTCATCAAAACGTACTTCAAAAGTTTTTTCTGTGTCAAATGTTTCAGGCAGCCTGATTTTGCCGTAGATTAAATCATCTTCACGTTTTTCGTGCGGAAGCATATAATTGTTTCCTGCTAAAACTTCAGCTGTATTAGCCATTGTTTTTGTTGATAAATCCACAAGTGTCCACGTGCTGGTTGCTCTGCCGATTTGTTTGCCCTGATGTAATATATAAAAATCACGGTACGCAAACATTTTGTTGTACCCTCTGGGTTCTGTTTTTATCGTAAGGTCATATATTCCTTCAGGGTAATCATCAAACTCAAGTCTGTATTTAAGCAAAAACCATGCAAGGTTGTTTTTGATTATGTAAGAATACCCAAAACCAAGCTGTTCGGCGTTATCGCTTGCCAAGTCCTGCAGGAACTGAAGCATAGCGCCAGGTTTAAGTACAAGGTCACAGTCCATTTCTGAGTATCTTATTTTTACTGTTTCTTCAAATAATGCCATAATTTATGCTTTCAGTTCTGCTTCAACGCTTGCTAAAATTTCATCAAGTTTAGATACATCTTTAACACCGCCCTGAGCGAAGTTTGGACGACCGCCGCCGTTAGCACCTGTTGCACGGGCAATTTCACCAACAATTTTGCCTGCGTTAACTCCTGACTTAACAAATCCGTCAGATACTTTAACGATTACCATACGGGGACTTGCAAGAACAATAATGCTTTCGCCGAGTTTTGAAGCCATCATTTCCATTCCTGCTTTAACCGCATCTGCATCTATATCTTCAATTTTAGAGATAAACAATTTACCACCTTGTATATCCTGAGCTTTAGAGATGAACGAGCCGAATTTACCCCTTGCGGCATCAGCTTTAGCCTGTGCAAGCTCTTTTTGGAGTTCTCTGTTTTCTTCCTGAATCTTGTCAACTCTTTCATTAACTTCGTTATAGTGAAGTTTGAATTTTGATGCGAGTTTGTCGATTTCAGCAGATTTTGCATTCAGGTATCTGATAGCAGCTTTGCCCACAAAAACTTCTATACGTCTTGTGCCAGCTGCAATTGCGCCTTCTGAAACAATTTTAACAAGTCTTAAATCTTTTAGTTCTCTTGCGTGAGTACCTGCGCAGAACTCTTTAGAGATACATTCATTTACCCCCTCATTATCTTTTACGATAGAAACAACTCTTACTTCGTCACCATATTTTTCACCAAATAGTGCAGTTGCACCTGTTAATCTTGCTTCTTCTATACCCATAACCTTGGTTTCAACTTTGTACCCTTCGCCAATCCATTTGTTCATAAGGTTTTCTGTCTTGGTGATTTCTTCAGGAGTCATGGCACGAGAGAAAGTAAAGTCAAATCTCATTCTTTCATCATCAACATAAGAACCAGCCTGCTTAACTTCATCACCTACAACGTGTATTAATGCAGATTGCAGCAAGTGAGCAGATGTGTGGTGAACTCTGATTTCTTCACGTCGGGGTAAATCTATTTTTGCAGATACTTCAGTACCAATTTCAATGTCCCCTGTTAAAACCTTACATCTGTGAACGTACAGGTCGTTAACCTTAAACGTAGTCAAAACTTCAAGTTTGAGCTCATTATTTTCTATAATACCGCTGTCACCTACCTGACCGCCGCATTCAGCGTAGAAAGGAGTTTTGTCTAAAACTACATCAACATAACCCTCGCCTTCAATAAACCCAAGAATTTTTGATTTTGATGTATTATCGGTATATCCGACAAACTCTGTTGAGCCGACTTCTCTTTCAAGCGCAGCATATTTCATATCACCGGTTACGGAAATCTTCGCAGTCGCAGCTTTTGCTCTGTCTTTTTGCTCCTGCATAGCAACTTTATAGCCATCTTCATCAACTTGAAGCCCGTTTTCTTCTGCGATTTCTTTTGTGAGTTCGAGCGGAAATCCGTATGTATCATAAAGTCTGAAGGCGCTTTCGCCGTCAATATCTTTCTTTTCGGTAATAAACTCTTCAAGAAGTTTGTATCCTCTGTCCAGAGTTTTATTAAATCTTTCTTCTTCCTTGCGGATTGTATCTTTGATTTTTTCTTTGTTTTTAACTAACTCAGGATAAGCTTCGCCGTAGTTATCAACTACAACGTCAACAAGTTTGTATAAGAACGGCAGCTCCATTCCCAAAATTTTACCGTGTCTTAATGCACGTCTGAGAATCATTCTTAGAACATAACTTCTTCCTTCGTTACCCGGGATAACGCCGTCTGAAATCAGGAACGAAACACATCTTGCGTGGTCTGTTATGATTCTTAGTGAAACGTCTGTTTTTTCTGATTTTTTATACGGAACTCCGCTCATCTCGGAAACTTTGTCTAATATAGGTCTTAAAAGGTCTGTTTCAAAAGTTGAAGCAACACCCTGACAAACCATTGTTATACGCTCTAACCCCATACCTGTATCAACGTTTTTCTTTTCTAATGGTGACTGGTTGCCTTCTTCGTCCTGATAAAGTTCAGTAAATACAAGGTTCCAAATCTCAACCCATCTGTCGCATTCGCAGGTATCGATACCGCAATTCGGGTGCCCGCAGGAATATTCTTCGCCTAAATCATAGTGAATTTCAGAACAAGGTCCGCAAGAACCTGATGCCCCCGGAGGTCCCCAGAAGTTATCTTTTTTGCCCTTTCTTTTGATACGTTCAGCAGGAACACCTATGCTTCTCCAGATTTCATAAGCTTCGTCATCTGTTTCAAAAATTGTTATCCAAAGTCTGTCTTTATCAAGTTTCAGAACTTCTGTTACAAATTCCCACGCCCATGGAATAACTTCTTTTTTATAATAATCGCCAAAAGAAAAATTGCCTAACATTTCAAAAAAAGTATGGTGTCTTGGTGTTCTTCCTACGTTTTCAATATCAGAGTCTTTTCCGCCTGCTCTTGCACATTTTTGACAGGAAGTTGCTCTTGCTGGTTCATAAGGGCATGGCTGAATGTTCAAAAATATAGGTAAAAACTGAAGCATACCTGCTGTTGTTAAAAGTACAGTCGGGTTATCAGGTACTAAACTTGAACTCTCAACTACAGTATGCTGACGTTTCTTTTCAAAGTAATCCAAAAATAACTTTCTTATCTCATTTCCTTTTAGCATAATAAAAATCCTTTTTACTAGTGTTTATTTTATATTGAATATTATATCTCAAAAATATTATCTGTTAAAAAACAGTATACCCAACTTTAGTTATAGATTTTTTATAACTTTGGATAATTATTTCAACAGTAAAAATTTTGTAGAATAAAAGTATGGAAATTACATTAAAAGATAACTGCCGAATAATTACTCCTCTTAGTTCAAAACTCACGGACAGAGAATCCCAAAGACTTAGCGAGGAACTTATAAATTGCTATGAGGACAGAACGGCATTAGATATGACTTATGTTAATGACTGTACAATCGATTTTATTGATGAGATAAGCAGATATAAAGGGATTAGCCTTTTTAATATAAGTTCAGATGTTTTTGCGGTTTTAACAAGCATGAATCTTGATAAAACTCTAAAACTTTTTGTTTCTGAAATGGACTTTTTAAATGATAAACACCAGCTTATAAACAGAAAATTTTGTATAATATAAGTTAACCACTTGGTTAATAAGTGTAACAATTACAACAAAAAGCTTGAAATTTATTTCTGTTTGGTGTAATATACCCATGACATATTTTCTGTATAATTATTTATCCGAATCGGAGAGCGGGGAATATTCAAGATAGTCGCCTAACAAGTTCTTAGGTCATAAGGTAGAAAAGAATTTAGGAAAGACGCTTTTATAGGAACCAATCGAGAACAAAGTGAAACCGCAAGGAGGATTTTCTCAGTAGTTACACAGAAACCAATTTACGAAATATAAAGAGGATTTCAATGATTAGAAAGACAGTCTTAGCTACTATTGCATTGTCACTCATGCTGTGCGGACAGGTACAAGCTGCCAAGGTTCCTGAAGATATTGTTAAGGAAACCATAATTAAACAATCGTTAGAAATGAATATTGATCCGGCGCTTGCTCTGAGCATTGCAAAGAAAGAATCCGGTTTCAGGCATGAACTTCGCAGCAAACACGGAGCAGTAGGAGTATTTCAACTGCTGCCGTCAACGGCAAAAAGACTCGGATATAATCCATACTATTTAAGCGATAATATAAAAGCGGGACTTACATATTACAAGATGATGTATAAAATGTTCGGCTCAACGGAACTCGCTCTTGCCGCATATAATGCAGGACCCGGAAATGTCAGAAGAGCCGGAGGAAAAATTCCGCCTTACGCTGAAACAAAAAGGTTTGTCAATGTAATTATGCAGGATTATCATAAACAAAAGAAAAATCCTGATCCGGCTATTGCAAGGGTGAAAAGTCAAAAACCTGTAAAACTGCCTGAAGATGAAGCAAATATTATGAAGACTCCAAAAGATT
>CACWIL010000116.1 GCA_902760905.1 uncultured bacterium | reverse complement strand
GAAACATCAAAGAATGCTCCGGCAAGATTCAAAGTAGTACCTGAAGGCACAAAATATATGAGTGCTGAAGGACCGGGAACCGTTCAACCAAAATCAGTATTAAGAATCGACGGTCAGGGCAGACCATACCAGTCAACAGTTGAGTTTATGGTCAAAAAAGTTCAGTTAACAGATGAACAAATAGGACAGTTGTATAAATTAGATCCGGAAGCAGTTGCAAAGTACAAACCTGATTGGGTAAAAGCACATAATTAAAATACCTGATACAAAAAGGTTGCTAACTAAAAAAACAAATCATAAACAAGATTAAGGATGCCTCATTATAGGCATCCTTAATCTTGTTAGGGAACTATATACTTCTTTACACAAATTATTACAATAGTTATGTCAGAGGGGCAAATATAATTTATGTTTTTTGTAAAAACAATGCTCAACCGTCATTCTAAAGGGAAAATATCCTTTTTACCCAGAAGAATCACCGTAATTTTAGTTCAGAAACAGTTATTGAGATACTTCGCACTTTGTCCAGAATGAAATAAAAGCTAAAAGACAATTTGCTCAGTATGACGAATTAATGTATCAACACCAAATCTTCAATTTTATACTTTTGTTATCAAATTATGTAACATATATAAACAACAGTTTTTAAGCTATTTTTGTATAAATTTGTATATTGTTATCTTTTTTTATTTACCCCCTCTGTTTTACCCTGCCTTACAGGGCAATTAACTAATTTTTCAAATTCGGTTATACCACTATCAGAAAAGGAGAATAAAATGAAACAAAGTTTTTTAGTGGTATTACTCGGTTTTTTTCTTACAACTTGTTATGCTGCAGCAGAAGACTCGATTGCTGTTGTCGACTTACAAAAAATCGTCAGCAGCTCTGCTCAGGTTAAACAACTTAAACAAGAACACGCGAAGAAAATGGAGGAGCTTAACAAGATTATTGTTAATGCACGTGGGGAAATCGCAAACGAAACAGATGAGAGTAAAATATTAAAAATAGAAGAAAGGTATACGAACGAGTTTAATACAAAAAAATCTGCTCTGGAAAAAGAATACAATAACAAGCTTAGTGCCATAGAAAAAAATATAAAAGACGAAATCACAAAAAAAGCCCAAAAAGATGATTATGATTTTGTATTTGCAAAAAGCGTAGTTTTATACGGCGGAAAAGATATCACTGATGAGATTCATGTGAAATAATCTCAACTTTTTCCTGCATTTGTAGTTCAAACTCGTTCACACAATTGTTGTCCCTCCCCCAATGGAGGAGTTTTGGATTTGTCGTATTTTTATCAGGTTAAAATTTGAGTTTTTAGTTTGTTATTCTACAATTCCTCTTCCGGGTCATGATCATATTCATCTATAGCAGAGTCACCACCGCCTGCGCGTAAAAGGTCGTGCGTATCTAAACCGACATTTTTCCAGTCAATGTCACCATCAGAGTTATACAATATGCTGTCACTGTCACAACTGCTGCTGCCGCCACCGCCTCCTCCGGACGAGCTGCCACTGTTTGTTGAACTATTTGGTGCATTCCAATAGAAGTTTCCCTGACACCCACCATTAATCCAGTCTTGCAGAGCTTTTCCCAAATCTGTATTTCCGCCGGCATTTGCCCAGTCTGCTATGCCCTGATAATAACCGGGATCAAATCCGCCGTTTAAGTTAAAATTGTCTCCCCAAACAGTTCCACCAGTTCCGGTAAATGGTACGCCGCCATTTATAGATGCTGTGTCTCTTGAATCGTCATTTGCTATACCATTTAACCAGGCTTCAAGAGATGTTTTATCGCCTTCGCCAAAACCCGGTTCGTTTGAACGACTTCTTGTTACTGTGTATGTGCCGTCAGAATTTTGCGTAATACTATATGTCCAGCCGTCATTCCTGTTATTTAAATCGTTTTGAATCATATTGGCAAGTTCGTTGCCTGAATAATTCAAACTTGATGGAAGTTCAAAATACGTTTGAGTTTGTCCGCCGTAGAAATTCCTTAGTTGTTCGCCTGTTAGTGTCATTGTCTGTGTTTCGGTGCTGCCGCCAACATTACCGCCGGTGCTGTTACCTAAGTCAGTACCTAAGTCGCCATATAATGCATCGTAATCAGGGTGTCCCGGTCCAAATGGCATACTGCCGTTATTATTATCTCCGTTGTTGCCATTATCGTTATTATTTACGCTGCCATTTTCGTCGTTATTCTTGTTGTTTTCATTATTACCGTTGTTTATTTCACCTCCTGAAGTATTCGGCGTATCATTGGACGGTTTGCCGGAATGATCATCAGGGGTATGGTTTGTTGATTTTCCATGATCGCTGTTATCGTCACTTCCGCTATTGTCGTTTATATCACCATTGTTGTTTGTTCCGCCAAAATCTCTCGGTAGAGGTGGGAATGTCGGATTGTTTTGCCAATCATTCCTGTCAGGTCTGTCCGTTTGTCCCGGATTATTCGGCTGGTTCGGAGTTACAGGCAAGTCCGGCTGAGTAAATAAATCCGGTCCAAAAGGATCCTTAGGATTTTCAGGTTCTACCGAAGGTTTGGTTGTATCGTTTTGTGCCAAATCTTCATTATTATTTTCAGTGTTATTATTGTTTGCATAATAATTATTTGATTCTCTCAATAAATCCATGAATTGAGAAAAATTAAATGCAGATATGTTACATGCTCCATTTTGGAAAGCAAGTATATCCATTTTTATATAATGGTTTCCACCGTCGACAGCATGGGGGTTGCGTATATACACATATTTGTCATCTATTTTTATTATATCACATGCGTGTCCGTCCACTAATGCTACTCTTTTGCCATTTTCATCAAAACCATAGAGTGGCATAAAAGTATTAGAACTAACTTGTATAAGATAATCCCCATTTTCTATCAATTTAGCCATTTCTTCAAATGAGAGTTTTGTGCTGTTTATTTCAAAAGTATTTTTTGTATATTTGGAAAAAGTTTGTGTAGTATAAAAATCCATAGTTTCCGGATTAAACTGAAATTTTTCACCCAGCATATCTTGTATAAATTGTTGTAAATTACCTGCAACGATGTTTTTACCGCGTCCCTTTTCTGCATAATATTGCCTCATTGTCATCTCAAAAGCTCTGACATCTGTATCACCATTAGATAGTTCAGCAGCATTTTTAATCTCGTCAAAAGTAAATGTGTATGGTTTTCCGTGCAAAGTGATTGTATACGTTTGATTATCATTATCTATTTTTGTTATTTCTTTAAGATAACTTTGAAACTCATCTTGTTGGGATAAAGTCATTAAGCCGGATAAAAACCAGCAGTCACCGGTTAATCCCTGACCTGTTTTATCATTATACAAAATACCGTCAGCTTTCCAATTATATTCTTTTTGAGCTTTGCTTAATACATCATTTCTGTTTAATGCGGCATCTACAAAGTATTGTATTGCATCATACATTTCACGTTCATTTGTATATGAATCCAAAGCTCTGTATAAATCTGTATAACCTAGGTCTTTTAATATATTTTTTAAAGGTTCTTTAAAACTTTTAATATCTTTGATATCAGAATTGGAGAATAGTGTTTTTATTATATCAATGCTTGTTTGGTTTTCTACGGCATATTTATCTAAATCATCAATACTGAGTCTATCAAACCACAAATCTCTAAGTACATTTTCATACATAAAATATTGTCTGTCTGCATAACCATCACCGATATAGATTCGTTTAAACACATTATATTTGTTATTACACGTTGTAAGAACAGTTGAAGTTATGTCAACAGACCCTTCGTTATTTATAGCATAGTTAAAGTCCAAAGTGGCTATACAATCAGAGCCATCCGGATTATAATCACCATCATAATTTTCATCATATATCAAGACTTGAGGAGGAATCCCGTCGTACATCCAACCATTCAATTCTTGTCCGGTACATACTATTTTACATTTACCTAACAAATTATAGATATTATTCCTTATTTTTTCCGGAAGCATTGCTGAACAATCACATATCTCTAATTGGTCATAATATTTCTGTGTATCATTTTTAGCAGATGCTCTTTTGACATTGTTCACTGCATTATTATCTTCTGATACATCCTGAATTTGTGATACTTCTTCTAAATCCGGTGATGTTTGTTTATTTTCGGGATTAGTTTCATTTACGACTGTTCTTGTTGCCATAAAAGCAGCATCATCACCAAAAAGATTTTCCGGTTTCTCAGGCATAATCAAAGGTTCGCCAACCTCTTCGTCAGATTCTTCAACCTTGGGTTCATTAACCACAGTCTTATCAACTACAGGTTCATTATCAGCCAATGGTTCCCGTTTCTTTGGCATAATCATGGGTCCGCCGACTGTTTCGTTATCTTTTACTGTATTTGCAGGTTCTTCTGCCAAAAATCCATTATTTATACCCTGATTTATATTTTCGTTTTTTTCGCTTCTATTTAAATCCGTAACTTTTGTTGATTCAAGATAACCGGCATAATTACCTACCATATATTCGATTGATATCTGATTCTCTGTTTCTGTTACATTCCAAGTATGCAAAACTCCAAGTGCATCAAGTTGCGCTTTTGCTTCTTCCAGACTTATTTTACCTTCTGCAAAGTCAGATTCTACTGCATTGAATTTTGCCTTCAACTCTTCAGGCACTTTACCGACAACAAAATTGTCTAATGAGACTTCTTCATACGTCGTTGATTCCCAAAAATCTGTCTGTGCTGTGTCAGTAAAAAAATTCTCCGGTTTCTTTGGCATAATCAAAGGCTCGCCGACCTCTTCATCAATAACAGGTTCTTC
>CACWIL010000115.1 GCA_902760905.1 uncultured bacterium | reverse complement strand
CAGTTCTTGCTTTTCAGGACGCATTGCCAAATAATCTTCAAATGCACATACCTGACCGTCAAAATAAAATGAAGGTATTTTGTTTTTTGAAAGCATTTCCAGTACGTTGTCGAAAACTCTTAACAAGCGTAATCTGAATATCTCAAACTCTCTGTACCATTCCCTGTCCCAATGCGAATGCAAGTACGCTATAACGTGTTTCTTCATAAACAAATTTTACATCAAATCAGGCAATTTTACAATTAAAGACTAATGATACTCTAAATATATGATATTTCTTAAATTAATTAAACTATTTATTATGTTAAGCCGTTTTACATGTTGACTTTGTCAAAAAAAGTATTAATACAAAATAAAAACAGGAGAGTCCACCATGGGAATGGCAGCATCACAAGCAAGATACTTAGCGTTAACAGCAAGAAAAACTAATACTGAATGGGAAGGTCAGCAGATTAACCAGGCCCGAACAGCACTGGCAAACCAAAGTGCCGGCTTGTTTAACAGACTGCTTAACATGGAAGTTCCTAATGCTCCAAAAACTACTGATTATACTAAACTTCAATACTCTTATTCTGATGGTGATAATGATTCTGTTTTTGAAAGCTGGCATCAGATTAATAATTCAAATTCTAACTATAACTATGTAGTATCACATTATTATATGGCAGATGTATTTACCGGTATTAAAAGAAGTCTGGTTGATCCGGAAGTTCAGATGGGTGATGTTTTAAATAAGCTTGAGTATGATAAAAAAACAACAACGTTTTCGAAAAATGGCGAAAGTTTGGTTGTTACATATAAAATAAATGATTATGACCATACACAACAATATGACAAAATTACTGATGCTCAAATTGAAGGTGATGATGAGTTAAAAAAAGCATTTAAAAGTTATGCTCAATATACAGACAGAATAAAACCAGACGGTTCTTTTTTTACAGATGGTGTTTATGGTTATCAGGATGTCGAAAATGTTTGGCATTTCTTTGCGGCAGAAGAGTTTAGTAAAGTTACTGAGGAGCAGGCAGAAGCTGACCCGGATTTAAAAACAGCTATAACAAAATTTGAAACTGAACATGGAATGCTTGATGATAAAGGTAATATTGATTACGACGGATTGTTTGGTTATAAAGACAGCGACAATAATTGGCATTTCTATTCAGATAAATTCTGTAAGAATGACAGTATTATTATCACAAAAGATTATAATGATTATTACACAAAGTATGGCCCTTCTTATGTTGGTAACTCTAAACTTACTGAGCTAAACCATTTAATTGTTGATAAAAATACAGGTCTTGACCAGGCGACAGATTTGGCTCAAATCTTAAAGGATTGTCCTGACTCTCCGGTTAAAAATTATGTACATTTTGACGATTACGGAAATATACAATATGACGGAAGAGGAATTTATACATTCGATTTGTTTGGAAAGACCTATTATACGACTAAAGATGATTTAATGGAAAGTTATAATAATTCATTAAATCCGAATACAATAGATGATCAGAAAAAACTTTCATATTATACGGCATCATATATTTCTAAGAAAATAGAACAAACTAATCAGGCATTGATAGAAAAAGACAGCTCAGGAAGGTTTAAGAATGTTAAATTTGATAATGACAGTTCTGTCTATAATCTAAATGTAGAAGAAGTACTTAATGAAGCTGCGTATAATGATGCTATGAATGATTATCTCAATAAAAAAGCAATGTACGAAAAAACAATAGCTGATATTAATGCAAAAACTTCTATTATACAAAAAGAAGACAGAACTTTAGAACTCCGTCTGAAACAGCTTGATACAGAACAAAATGCATTAGCAACTGAGATGGATGCTGTTAAAAAGGTTATTAAAGATAACGTCGAAAAGACATTTAAAACATTCTCTGACTAAGAATAAGGGCAAATATTACGGTTTGTGCTTAGACAATCTGTTTATTTCATTTATCAATAATTGCTTTGATGTATTTGATTCTATACAATCCCAGGGTAGTTTATCACTAAAATCAAAACCATTAACAGATTTTGTGATGTCAATGTCTAAAGTTTTGACTGCTTTTTTGTATGCTCCTATTTTCCCTCCGTTTTTATATACTTCAACAAGGAGTGGAGCAATTTTTTCGTCTGAGCGTGAAAGAATCGTCTGCCAGTAATCCCATTTTGCACTTGAAAATTTTGATTCTACGCCCAGCTTTGACAACTTTTTTTCCAAATACTTTTGTTTGTTTTCAAGACTTTTTGTTTCCTCTCTTTGCGCCCACTGAAGCGGAGTTTGAGGTTTTGGCACAAATGTTGAAAAAGAAAACTCAATGTTAAATCCCTTATTTTCCTGTTTTATTTTTTTAGCCAGTGATAAAAACTCTTCAATATCTTGGTCTGTTTCTGTCGGAATGCCAATCATTGAATAGATTTTAATGCCTTTTAATCCGTTATCTTTGGCAATTTTAACTGCATTAAGTATTTGTTCTTCTTTCAGGTTTTTATTTATAAATTTGCGCAGTCTTTCACTTGCGGCTTCTATAGCTATTGTTGTATGTTTCTGTCCGCCGCTTACAAGAGTTTGTACTACTTGTTCAGATATCGCATCAGTTCTTAAAGATGAAATACCCAGTTCTATATTTATTCCGTCAGATATTTTATTGCTTATATATTTCATAATGTCGTTAAATCTTGGATGTGCACTAATTTGTGCGCCTAACAAAGCTATTTTATTTGTGTGTTTTAAACCAAGTTCAATGCATTCTGTTATTTTTTCGTAATCATAATATCTGTATGGCAAATTTGTGTATGATGCAGTACAGAATGCGCATCTGTTCATACAACCTCGTGAAACTTCAATAATAAACGTGTCTTTAAAATAACTTTTATCACTTATAATCGGAGTATATATTACATTGTTTAATGAAACAGAAGCTCTAGTGATTTTATTAGTATTTTTAAATTCCGGCACATAAACGCTTTCCAGCTCTGAAAGTTTTTTGAGTGTTTCTGATTTTGACATTTTTAACATTAAAATATCTGTAACCTTATTGAATACATTTTCACCATCACCAATGATAATAAAATCAAAAAAAACAGAATAAGGCATCGGGTTTGTTGTCATTACAGGTCCTCCTGCAAAAACAAGCGGATGACTATCATCTCGGTCTTTTGAGTAAAAAGGTATTTTTAATTTATCAAGAATCTCAAAAACGCCCAAATAGTCGAAATCGAATGACATTGAAAACGAAATAGAATTAATCTCTTTAGAGTTAACTGAAATATTATCTGTTGAAATCCTTAAAGCATTAATCCCTTCTTTTGTATCTGCCATTTTATACAGCCATAAGTAACCCAGCGAAGACAAAGCAAAAGCTTCAATGGCAGGGTATGCCATCACAAGATTGTATTCGCCTGTGTTCGATTTATATAATTTCATACCATTAATATACAATACAAAAATAATATTATCACTATGCTATTTATTAACTTAGGCTGATAAAATCTTTCTTTCTGTATATTATTTTTGAATAATTTGAAATATCGTATAAAAATTCTTTGTTATTACCGTAAATATTAGATAAATCAGTTCGATAGGGTATTCTTAATTTGCTAATTTGAGATTTTATTAGTTCAAAACTATCAGCCGGACAATCAATTAACAGATCTATGTCACTATTGAACCTTGTTTTGTTTGTTGCTCTTGAACCATGTACCCAGACAAAATCTATTTCAGGTGTTGTTTTAAAATAATTAATAAGCATATTATATGCATATTCCGGTAAAAATAAACAGTTTTTGTAATCAGGCTTGTCGTAAGACAATGAGTATTTATCTGATTTGATAAAAAGTATTCCTTCGCATTTTTGCTTCATATAACTGCTTATTTCTTGAAGTTTTGGTGCAAAATTATTAATTATTTTATTGATAATGTCGGATTTATCTGCGTTTGAATCATATAGAAGCATATTTAAGTAATCAATATAGTCAAGCCAAATTAGCTCAGATTTTTTTATAAATCCTATGTCTGCTGATTTTTGTATTATTTTGCGTGGGTAATATTCTATAATATCTTGTTCTTTTAATAAATCTTTTAAAAATTTCCAATATATAACAAAGCAGCGTTTTGTTATATCAAGAATGTCCTGACGTTGTTCAGCTGTGTCATTAAAATTGTTTTTAAGACTATTGTATTTATCAAACAGGTAGAGTGATGTTACAGCTCTGTAATACCATCTTGGAGGTTTATTCATATTCCTCCTTTAATTTTTCAAATTTATTTATTAAATCATAAAAAATATAAAAATTGTCATCTTCACAATATGATAAAATTAACGGATAAAAAAGTTCTTTTTCTTCTGTTTTGTATATCTCAGAAAGCGATAATGCGTTTATCCATCTTTCCCCGTCTTCAATCAGTTCGACATAAAATGCTTCTTTTATAATTTCCCTGTTTTCATATTGGAATAGTCCTTGATAATTTAAAAATAATTTTATCAGCTCACAGGAGGAATTGAATAAAGCGATATAATTCTTACATTTTGTCTCTGTGTTAGTATTTTTTTGTTTTAATTCTTCAAAATCTTTAACTTTTTTAATAAAAATATCGTTATAATAATCAAGCCAATCCATATATTTATTTTATCATTTAATCTGATAATTGTAAATTTTTGTAACACTTTTCAATTTTATTCTAAAGTTTTTTAAAAAGCTGCCGATATAAATAAGGATTAGTTTTTATTAAATATAAGGAGTAGTATATGGGTATTCATTTAAACGGACAGAATAACAAATTCTTT
>CACWIL010000114.1 GCA_902760905.1 uncultured bacterium | reverse complement strand
TTTTATTTTTACATAGCTTTTTAAGTTTTGAGATTGCCCTGTTTTCAATTTGACGAATACGTTCTCTTGAGACACCATATATTGTACCAATTTCATCAAGAGTCTTTTTATTTCCGTCATTATTCAACCCAAACCTTAAAATTAATACATCACGCTCTTTTTGGCTTAACTGGTCAAGCATGTTTTTTATATCCTCAAGCATGCTTTCCTGAGAAACCATGTTATCAGGAGCAATTGTTGATTCATCAACTATATAATCTATTATCTTATTTGAATCATCCTTCTGTCCTGTCGGAGTATCAATGCTAATTGTTGACTGTGTAGATTTAATAATTGAAGTCAATTTGGATGTAGAAATTCCCATTTCGTCAGCAATTTCCTGTTTATTAGGAATTCTTCCGAGTTTTGTTGTTAAATCCATTGTAGCTTTTTTTATTTTATTTATAGACTCAATTAAGTGTATAGGCAATCTTATAATTCTTGCCTTGTCTGCAATTGCTCTTGTTATTGACTGCTGAATCCACCAGGTTGCATATGTTGAGAACTTATATCCTTTTGTATAATCAAATTTTTCTGTAGCTTTAATCAAGCCCATATTTCCTTCCTGAATTAAATCAAGGAAAGAAAGACCCCGCCCTATATATTTTTTGGCAATACTTACAACAAGTCTCAAATTGGCATTAATTAAAACTTTTCTTGCAATTTCACTTTGGTTTTCATAAATTTTCTTTGCAACTTCGAGTTCTTCCTCGCTTGAAAGTAACGGTATTTTACCTATTTGCTGAAGATAAATTCTGACTGAATCATCAGAATTAACAGAATTTAAGCTTTCCTGTGTTTTTGGTTCTTCAATCTCTATAGAATCCTCATCATCCTCTAAGGCTTCTATACTGCTGAAGTCAATACCCTCATCTGATATATCATCAGCCATAATGTTAAGTGTATCGTTTTTTCTACCCATTTTTATTTCCTCTTATTTTTTTGCATGATTGAGAAACATATTCAAATAATATTATAGCAGTTGCATTGGAAACATTTAAAGAGTTAAAATTTGTTAACATTGGAATCTTAACCCTGAAATCCGATAACTTGAGCAAAGACTTTGAAATACCGGCATGCTCCGCCCCCATAATCAATGCAAAATTCATATCTGTATAATCAATCTCATAATGATTTTGCTCTGCATGATGATCAGATGCAATTACCCAGTAGTCGTTTTCTTTTAATTTTTGTACTGCATTTACAAGACTGTTTGTTTTTATTACGGAAATATGATTTATCGCTCCGGCACTGGTTTTTTCAACTGTAGAGTTTATAAGAACACCCCTTCGTGAAGGCAGAATAATGCCTTTTATACCGGCACAAACACAAGAACGAATAATAGCACCAACATTATGTGAATCTTCAACCCCGTCTAATATCACAACGGATGTTCTTTCATTTTGGTATTTTTCAATAAAATCTTCAAGCTTTGTATATTTTATTGGAGAAACGAGCCCTATCACACCCTGATGTTTTCCTTCGGGCTCTATTGAGTTAAGTTTCTCTTTTGTTACAAATTGAAATATTATTCCTCTTTGTTTGGCAAGTTTTTTTATCTGTTCAATTTTAACATCAGCTCTTGCACTATCAGAAATAAGTATTTTATTAAATTCCCTCTCGTTTTGCTCAAGAGCTTCTATTACTGCGTTTTTTCCGTAAATTAATGTAATGTCCATTAATAATATTCTATCCCCGATATCTTAATTTAATCTCATACATTTAATGTAATTTTGTAACTAAGTTTATATTTTATGTACAAAATTTAAGATTTATTGTACAATAAAAACAGAGAGGATAAAATATAGTGTTTAAGAAGAGAACAGTAGTAGGTGTATCAGTATCACCGGAAATGGGTCTGGAGGTTGCAGAAGTTGATTATGCTTCCGGTACAGTTTTGAAATACAAAAGAAAATCTGTTGAATATAATGCTGTCAAAAGAGAAATCGCCGATTTGGATTTATTCAAAGAATCATTACAGGATTTATTGGAAGAATTAAACATCCAAAAAGGCGCAGAGCTGGTTTTAAATTTACCGACAGTCTCATTTAAGGTAGCGGATTTTCCGGCATCCTTAGAAACAACTCAAATAGAAGCTGCTATAGAAGAAGAACTTTACGAAAATCCATATCTGAAAAATTATGAGCCGTGTTATAGTTATGCTATTGTAAATTCTTCATTACAGTTTAATAAGTACGCATACACAGCTTTGCAAAAATCAACAATTATAGAGTTGGTTATGTCTATAAAGGAGATGGGATACAAAATCTCAACCATAGATACATCAGTAAACTCACTGTTTCACTCTTTGGTATATCTGAACAGAGTTAATACAGATCCTGATACAAACTGGTTGTTACTTATAGTTGATAATACCAGCTGCAGAATTCTGTCAATGATGGGCAGAAATTACGTGGATGCATATGAAGAAAAAATCAGCATAGGCGATGTACTTGGTGATGCAGAGAATTATGCCAGTGTAATAACAGCTATAGAGCCTGTTTTAAAGAGTCTGCCATCAAAATATTTGTGCGTAGTTTCGAAAACAAATGTAATTAGTGCGGAGGTCCTTTCAAACAAAATCTCTTATTCAGCACCAATCATATATCAAGAATCAAACGGATACCTCAAAGAGCCATTCCTAAAGCTGTCTCCTTTAGTAGATGAAGAGTATACTAAAAGTATTTCGCTGGATGTAATTGGCGCAGCAATTTATCATGAATATAAAAAGACTTCATTAATAAATTTTAATATGTTCAATAAAACATTGGGCGAGGTATTTCTCCTAGAACAACCCCCGTCAATAATGAACGGAAAAATTGTACTGACAAATAGTTTTTTAATAATGGCTGGTATCATAATTGCAGCAATTGTTGCTTTGCTGGTAGTTTTGATATGTGGTACACTTGCTGTTCAAAATGCCCAGATGAATTCAAATGTTGAGCAAATGGAATCAGAGATTAACAGAATTAATCGTTTTCTCGAAAAGAATAAAGATATTTCTTCAGATGCATTTGACGAAGGAACAGAAATAAAACTTGGATTAAATCATAATAAGAATATTTATTCATATTACACAATTGTAGGAACAGAAATTCCTCAGAAATTGTGGTTAACTTATTTAAAACTTAGTGATAAAACAACCATAGAAGGTCAAGCAGATAATATTGAAAGTGTATATTCTTTCTTCAGAAGTATTAAGGATTACAATCCAACATCCGATATATCATTGCAGGATTTGGGACTTGCTACTGTCGGCCCGAGAAATTTTGATGACTCTATTCCGGATGCAGAAACACTATTAACGTCGCTTGATGCAGATTTTTATAAGTTCAAAATATCAAATGAAGTTATAAAGGCTAATACTGAGGAAGACGAAGAAACAGACAATAAAAAAGCAAAAAATAAAAAAGCAAAGAAAAGTGCATCAAAAAATAAAAAAGCAAAGAAAAGTGCGCCAAAAGAAGCTATAAAAGAATAAAATATATATAAAACAAAAGGAATAAAATAAAATGGATAAATATAAAAGATATATGGGTGTAATAGTATTTATTATTGCTGTAGCATTAATGATTTATGTCGCAGTATCCGTTATTATTCCTCAATATAATGAGTGGTCCGGGCTGAAGAGCAAAGTTATAAGCGTAACAAAGACACTGGAAGAAAAACGACAAGCCAAAATAACAATTAAAAAAAGATTACAAAAATTACAAAATTCCGTAATATCATCTCAAAAGAAAATATACTCTCCTATTGAAAGTAAACTGGAAGAAGACACATTATTCTTCACTCTCTATAGCGATATGATTGAAATGGTTCGTGCAAATACAATAAAAATCAAATCAATAGATTACAAATACAATCCTTCCGGCGATGCTTTTGTTAAGCAAAAAAACGGCAAATATTTTGTATGTGATGTAAACATGGAAATTGTATCAAATTATGTTAACCTTGGTAAATTAATACAAGACATCTATCAATATCCATATTACATAAAGATTAACAGTATTGAAGTAATACCATACGAACAAGATAAAAAAATCTTACTTTCAACTATAAGCTTAAGATTGTATGCACACACAACTCCGGAAGTAAAAATTACAGATCTTGAAGATGATACCGAAACCTTGGATGATGCAACAAACCCACTTCCACAGTAATGTTTAGCAAAATCTTATATCAGATTTTTATATACAATGTACTTGAAAAAGAAAAATGTTTAATATAAGATATATTTGTATTAATTACAAAATGTGGACGTAGCTCAGTTGCCACAGCGGAATGAGAATGGAGCGTATCTGGTATATACTCTACCAACTGAGTAAAATCCTTGAAAATTTAATAGTTACAATAAGCGGACGTAGCTCAGTTGGTAGAGTATCTGCCTTCCAAGCAGACTGTCGCGAGTTCGAGTCTCGTCGTCCGCTCCATAAAGAAGAGGCTTTTCGGAGTCTCTTTTTTATTTTATATTTACCCTTTATAAGTTTTCAGGACAGTTGTGATGGGAGCTTTGTCGTAAGTATACCTATGTTTAGGGCGATTGAGGCAGATTTATAATCTTGAGATGTACCGGACTATTCTTGCACTTTTGTCCTAATTTTTGCACTATTTTGCACCAACATTTTGAATTTTTAGAAATATTCATGCCTTAAAGTGCTAATTTATTTGAATATTTACCCCGTGCAATATAGTGCAACATAATGCAAAAATAATTTATCTTGCATTTTGATATGTGTAGAAATGTCTCTGAGATTGAGACAAAAG